>JAUVEG010000200.1 GCA_030594925.1 Gammaproteobacteria bacterium | reverse complement strand
GAAGCAGTGATCTTCATCACCCGTCTGGCCATGGACTACCGCAATACCTTTCACAAGGACGTCATCATCGACCTGGTTTGCTATCGGCGGCTTGGCCACAATGAGGCGGATGAACCTGCCGTCACCCAGCCAATGATGTATGACAAGATCCGCAGCCATGCCACTGCACGCACGCTTTATGCCGAATCACTGATCGCCGCTGATGTCATCACCCCGGATGAAGCACAGCAAATGGTCAGCGACTATCGCGACGCGCTCGACCGGGGTGAGATCGTCTCCAGACCGGTGAAAAAGGGTGTCCTCAATCCCTATGCCGCCCACTGGCGGGAGCATAAGGGATTTGCCTGGAGTGATATCGCCGAGACATCCGTTGACAACGAACTGCTGATCGAACTTGGCATGCGCCAGCTTGAGTTACCGCGCGACTTTCTTCCGCATTCACGCATCAATCGCCTGCTGGAGAGCCGCCGGCGCATGGCTGAAGGTGAACTGCTTGCCGACTGGGGCTATGCCGAAAATCTTGCCTATGCCTCGCTATTGCATGAAGGACATAATGTGCGCCTGTGCGGTCAGGACAGCGGCCGTGGCACCTTTTTCCATCGTCATGCAATCCTGCACAATCAACTGGACGGAAGCTCCTATGTCCCGCTCAAAAAGATTGCTGCAGAGGGTGCAAACTTCACTATCATCGATTCGCTGCTCTCCGAAGAGGCGGTACTCGGTTTTGAATATGGGTATGCGGCCGCAGATCCCGAAACCCTGGTGATCTGGGAAGCGCAATTTGGTGATTTTGCGAATGTGGCGCAGGTCGTCATCGATCAGTTCATCACATCGGGCGGCACCAAGTGGGGGCTCTCCTGCAATATCACGCTGCTGCTGCCGCATGGACAGGAGGGACAGGGCGCCGAGCACTCGTCGGCGCGGCTGGAAAGGTTTTTACAATTAAGTGCTGAAAACAATATTCAGGTATGCGTACCTACGACACCGGCACAAATTTTTCATCTGCTGCGGCGGCAGGTGATTCGTCCTTGCAGAATTCCACTGATTGCCCTGACACCCAAGAGCCTGCTGCGCCACCCGCTGGCCACATCCCCCATCCGGGAACTGGCGAAGGGAGGCTTCCAGCCTGTCATCGGTGAAATCGACCCCATCGATCCAGCCGGCGTCAAGAGAGTCATCGCCTGCAGCGGCAAGGTCTACTATGAACTGCTTGAAGCGCGCCGCAGCAGGGAACTCACTGATACGGCCATTATTCGCATCGAGGAGCTCTATCCATTCCCGCGTGACTGTTTCACTGCAGCAATCCTCCCGTTTGTGAATGCCGGGTCTCTGATCTGGTGTCAGGAAGAGCCGCAGAACCAGGGTGCATGGGATCAGATCAAACACCGCCTGGTAAATCATGTAGCGAATGAGCGTCATCTCTACTACGTCGGCCGCTGCGCATCTGCCGCACCCGCGACCGGCTACCATCCGATGCATGAGATGCAGCAGGAAACCCTGGTAGACGATGCCCTGTGCGGCAATATCAACCCCAAAATGAACCGGAGAGTACCAGCATGACTATTGAGGTCAAAGTCCCTTCCCTGCCTGAATCCGTCGTTGATGCCACCATCCTCGACTGGCACAGAAAAGTCGGCCATGGCGTCTCCCGTGATGAAAATCTTGTCGACCTGGAGACCGACAAGGTGGTTCTGGAAGTTCCTGCTCCGGTCGATGGCGTGCTCACAGAGATCCTTTTTCATGAAGGGGATACAGTTGAGACCGGGGAGATTCTGGCAATCATCGATGAAACTGCAACAGCATCTGCCGTGAAAAAAACCACATCCCCTGCGCAACAGCCGCCGGCAACAGAAAAACGGGCAGCAGTGGAAAACCAGATTCTGACACCTGCTGTACGACGTCTGGTGAAGGAGCTCGATCTTGATCCGCAACAGATCCCAGGCAGCGGCAAGAACGGCCGCATCCTCAAGGCGGATGTCATGACGTTTCTGGATCAGCAGGAGCCCGATGAGACGGCACAGGAGCTGCAGGCACTGAGAAGTGATGAAGCTGACTTACAACCACCTGGGGAGCGACCGGAACAGCGCGTTCCCATGACCCGCCTGCGCGCAAGAGTTGCGGAGCGTTTGCTCGAGGCACAGCAGAATGCGGCCATTCTGACCACCTTCAACGAGGTCGATCTGCAGCAGATCGTGGCGCTGCGCAGCAACTACAAAGAGAAGTTTGAAAAGGCGCACGCTGTACGCCTCGGTTTCATGTCATTCTTTATCAAGGCCTGTGTCGAAGCGCTGAAGAAGTTCCCCGCAGTCAATGCCTCGGTGGATGGAAACGACATCATCTACCACGGCTACTTCGATATCGGCATCGCAGTCGGTTCGCCGCGCGGACTGGTGGTGCCGGTGCTGCGCGATGCCGACCAGAGCTCCTTTGCGGAACTCGAGAAACGCGTCAGAGAGTATGGCCAAAAAGCGCTGGATGGAACTATCAGTTACGAAGATCTCAGCGGCGGCACCTTCACCATCTCAAACGGCGGCGTCTACGGTTCGATGCTCTCTACACCGATCCTCAATCCGCCGCAGTCCGCCATCCTGGGGATGCACAACATCCTGCAGCGTCCGGTGGTGGTTGACGGAGAGATCGTCATCCGCCCGATGATGTACCTGGCGCTCTCCTACGATCACCGCATCATCGATGGACGTGAAGCCGTACAGTTTCTGGTCAGCATCAAGGAGTCGCTGGAACACCCCGCAGCCATGCTGCTAGGGTTATGAGAAAGGACTGAGTAGCGAGTAGCGAGTACTCAGTCCTCACGTCTCAGTACTCAGTCCTCATCTAACTGTTCGAGAATATTCCTCGCGACACCGACCTGCTCTTCATTGCCTTCCGCCAGCACTTCGTAGAGCAGTTTACGCGCTTCATCGAGTTTCTCTTCATCACGCAGAGCTGTAGGGCGCCAATAAGCGAAGCGCATTGCGCCGCATGCCAGCCCCGTCATTACGATGAGGCTCCGCCGATGCAGCAATCTCCTCTCCTGTCATTGCGAGGAGCCAGAGGCGACGCGGCAATCCGGTTTGTAGATTGCTTCGTATCTCATAACATCAACAACTCCTGCTTGCCCCACTCATATCGCAGCGGCTTTGAGAGTTTCTGAATCTTTCCATCAGCCATCGCCTGCTTTACCCACAGAGGCACCCACTGCTTCTTCAGGTTCTCTTTAGCCCCTGTCCAGGTACCACCGCTGTCACCCGAGTGCACCACCATGGCCGCATCAGCAAGAGAGTAGATGTACTTATTGCGCTGCATGGCGTTTCCGACGTTGAATCCCGCATCATTTTGTTGGCTTTTCCCTTATAGCCCGGTATTTATGGGCAATATGGAGTTTCCAAGCTGGAAAAACCAACTCTTTCAGCAGCAAAATACTGCATAATCAGTGGATTGCCATGGTCCGACCCGAATAACAAAATATCGATGAATCAAAAACAACTCAAGCAACTGGAAGCCAGCCTCTGGGACAGCGCCGATAACCTGCGCGCCAATTCGAAACTGACTGCGGCTGAATACAAAGACCCGGTGTTGGGTCTGATCCTGCTGCGCTATGCGCAAAATCGTTATGAGCAGGCGAAAGTGGTGGTCGAGGCGAGTATTCCAGAGACGCCGCGCGGTAAACGGGCTGCGACCAAACAGGATTATCTGGCTGCCGGCGCCATGATGCTGCCCGAACACTCCCAATATGATCACCTCGCCAATCTGCCTGAAGGCAGCAGCATCAACGAAGCGGTGAACACCGCCATGAAGCTGATCGAAGAGGAGTACACCGACCTGGCCGGGATACTGCCGCGCAACTA
>JAUVEG010000010.1 GCA_030594925.1 Gammaproteobacteria bacterium | reverse complement strand
TCATAGCAGTTGTGCAATGCTGATAGTGATATAGTTCCCTACCACTGGGAATAAGTAATAATCATCCCGAATCATGTTGATCCCTCCATTCTTGAGCAATAGCGAGTTCTCCCAAATGAGCGAAGCCTGTACTTATGTTATTTTCGGCGCAACGGGAAACCTCTCGCGCCTGAAACTGATCCCCGCGTTATACCACCTTGAAGTGGCGAATAAGCTCCCGCGGGGAACACGCATTGTCGTCAGCGGCAGGCGTCTCTGGGATCACGACAAATGCATCTCCGAGGTTCGCCAGTGGGTTGAAGAGCGCGCCCGTCACCAGCCCGATGATGAGATCTTCAAAAACTTTTCCGCACGCATCAGCTATTTTCAGGGCGATCTCTCTGACGATTCGATGTGGGGTCGATTGAAGCAGTATCTTGAATTATCGCCGCAAAAACAGAGACAATTGCCGCAGAATATTGCATTTTACATGTCCATTCGCCCGGCTGACTTTGGCCTGGTGGTGCAGAAGCTTGGTGAAGCCGAGTTGCTGCAACAGCAGCATGGGTGGCGCCGCGTGGTGATTGAAAAGCCTTTTGGCTACGATTTGCACAGCGCCCGCGAACTGCAGCGGAGTCTCACGCAGCACCTGCAGGAGGAGCAGATTTACCGCATCGATCACTATCTGGGGAAAAGCACGGTGCAGAACGTGCTTGTATTCAGATTTGCCAACACTTTGCTGGAGCCGCTGTGGAACCGCAACTACATCGAGCATGTTCAAATCACGCACTCCGAACGCATGGGTGTTGGCAGTCGCGCCGCCTATTATGACGACAGCGGGGCTATGCGCGACATGATTCAGAGCCACCTGCTGCAGTTGCTGACGCTGGTTGCCATGGAGCCCCCTGCAACGATGGAGGCGGAGTCCCTGCGCGATGAAAAGGTCAAGGTGCTGAAATCCGTGCGTCCTATCAATAAAGAGAGCGTCGACGACCACGCTTTTCGCGCCCGTTATAGACAGGGAGTGATTGACGGCAGCGACGTGGTTGCCTATCTCGATGAAGAGAATGTGCCGGCTGACAGCACCACTGAGACCTATGCGGCGCTGAAGCTTTATATAGACAACTGGCGCTGGCGGGGTGTGCCTTTCTATCTGCGTACAGGCAAACGTATGGCTGAACGTCAATCCATGATCTCGATCTGCTTTCGTCACCCGCCCCAGCAACTCTTTCGCGACCTGGTGGCCGGGCCGATGAAACAGAACTGGATTATGCTGGGTATACAGCCGTGCGAGTGTCTGCGCATCGAGATGACCGTCAAAGAGTCAGGGCTGGAGATGAATATCCGCCAGACCAGTCTTGACGCCAGTCTGCGTGGGGCGCTTCAGGAGAAAATTGATGCCTACGAGGAGTTGCTGCTGGATGTTATGGATGGCGACCGGGCGCTGTTTTTGCGCTATGACGAAGTCGAACATGCGTGGCGGGTGGTAGATCCGGTTATCAGGGAGTGGCAACGTCGTGATGAAGCCATTCCAGAGTATCCTGCCGGCAGTTGGGGGCCTGTTGAAAGCCGGCGGCTGTTTGAGAAAAAAGAGCAGCGCTGGCGTCATACTATCGACCCGGAAGGTGACGATGAATAACCTGGAAGCTGTGCTCACGCACCTGAATCTCAAAAATCCGTGATCAAGCTGTTCTAAATCAATTATATTGCTTCTATAAATATTATTTAAGAGTCAATTATGGTATAAACGTATTTTATTGAGACCATAATGGCATTCACAGATGGCTGACCGCAGATTACAGGTATTCCACATGGTCGCCCGCTTGTTAAGTTTTACCAAAGCGGCTGAAACCCTGCACATGACCCAACCGGCAGTCACCTTTCAGGTACGCCAGCTGGAAGAGTATTTCAATACACGTCTTTTTGACCGTACGCATAATCGCATCAGTCTCACGGAAGCAGGTACACGTGTCTATGGTTATGCAGACAAGATCTTCGAGCTCTACGGACAGATGGAGAACACAGTACGGGAGATGACAGGAGAGATCAGCGGCACTCTCACCATTGGCGCCAGTACAACCATCGCGGAATATATGCTGCCGCCGCTGCTTGGCGACTTCAAGGCAGAGCATCCGGATGTAAATATTCATCTCAAGGTCTCCAACTCCGAGGGAATTGTTCATATGGTTGAGAACAATATTATTGATCTTGGAGTTATCGAGGCGCCTGTTACCAATAAAAACCTGGTGGTTGAAGAGTGTCGCAAGGATCAGCTGGTCGCAATCGCCGCACCTGGCAACCCACTTGCCGAGAAAAAGGTCATCTCCTTCAAGGATCTTGCAAAATACCCCTTTATCTGTCGGGAAGAGGGTTCAGGCACTCGTGAAGCTGTGATGAGCATGATGGATGAATGTGACTCCTGCATCAATATATCAATGGAGTTGGGGAGTCCTGAAGCCGTTAAGGGGGCTGTTGAAGCGGATATGGGAGTTTCCGTGGTTTCCAGGGCAACGATACAGAAGGAGTTGCAGCTGGGGACTCTGGTGTGCATCCCTTTCGACTCACAGCCGGATCGTCCTTTCTCATTTGTGCATCAAAAGCAGAAGTTTCGTTTGCGTCTGATGGAGACGCTGCTGGAGTTTGCGCGTGACTACTGCGAATCCTCAGGGTCAGAGAAGAGCGCTTGATGCTGCCTTCGATGCCCATGGGCGGAGGAGGGAAAAACAACAGGCTGTCCGCTCTCTATCAAAACCTCTGCAGTGAAGATCAGCAGGCATTGATGGCATTTGCCGAATTTCTGAAGCAGCGAGCCGCTACCCGGGAAAAATCAGAGCCCCGGCAATTGCAACTGCCGGGAGAGAGCGAACGGCCGCCGCAAGAGAGTGTCGTGGCCGCAATTCGGCGATTATCCAGCTGTTATCCAATGCTTGAAAAAGAGACGCTGCTGCATGAAACTTCCGATCTGATGTCTTCCCATATTCTGAAGGGGAGGGCGGCCACGGAGGTGATTGATGATCTCGAGGTACTTTTTTCCACGCGTTATGATGAATACCGGAATGAACTGGAACAGGATTAAGGAATGAATCTCGTTGCTGGCTGGTTCCGCCGCACCTTCTCGGATCCACAGGTTGTTGCACTGATACTGGCATTAATTGCCGGTTTTGCAGTTATCCTGTTTTTCGGGGATATGCTGGCCCCGGTGCTGGCAAGCCTTGTCATTGCCTATCTGCTTGAAGGCGTCGTGGGTATCCTTGAACGCTATCATCTGCCGCGACTACTGGCAGTCTGCATCGTTTTTATTGCATTTATGCTGTTCGTGGTGTTGATCATTTTTGGCGTCCTGCCTCTGGCGTCCAGCCAGTTGACTGACCTGGTGCAACAGCTTCCCTATATGCTCTCAAGCGGACAAAAGAGCCTCATGAGGCTTCCCGAACTCTATCCCGATCTTATCACTGTAGAGCAGATCATAAAACTGATCACAGTGATGAAAAATGAGGTGGCGCTGGCTGGTCAGAAGATCCTCTCCACATCGGCAGCGTCTGTCGTTGGGCTGATCACGCTGCTTGTCTATCTCATCCTGGTGCCGCTGCTGGTGTTCTTTTTTATGAAGGACAAGAAGCTGATTTCCCGGTGGTTTCTACGTTTTTTTCCCAAAGATCGTGGAATTGCAGATCAGGTCTGGATCGATGTGGATATGCAGATTGCCAACTATGTACGCGGGAAATTCTGGGAGGTTCTGATCGTCGGCTCGGTGAGTTATGTCACCTTTACGCTGTTTGGCCTGAACTATGCCTTGTTACTGGGCGTACTGGTAGGCCTCTCTGTCATCATTCCCTACATTGGCGCAGCCGTCGTTACACTGCCTGTGCTGCTCGTTGCCTGGTTCCAGTGGGGATGGGGCGGTGCTTTCGGGGGGCTGGCTGTCGCCTATTTCGTTATCCAGGCGCTCGATGGCAATGTGCTGGTTCCACTGCTGTTTTCGGAAGTTGTCAATCTGCATCCGGTTGCAATCATTGTTTCAATCCTTGTTTTTGGCGGATTATGGGGCTTCTGGGGTGTCTTTTTCGCTATACCACTTGGCACTCTGGTCAAGGCGGTGCTGACAGCCTGGCCAAGCCAGCAAGCGGAAGCCTGACTGAAAGATTTTTGGTAACTATTCAGTATCGTGCTAAATGAGCTAATAAGTCGTTGCTATCGGGTATATCTAAAGGAAACGTTGGAGGCATGGATGCCGACACGAGCCTACAGGGATGTATTTACGGTGTTTTCCGGTAGATATACCTGATAACAACGACGCTCCCTCATGTGCTGAATAGTTACGATTTTTGATGCTTTCCGATACTCCAGGATGCTTGTGAAAAATGGCAATATCCTCTATGGTAGCGACGCCATCTATTTTATAGTTCCTGAGGAGACAACAGATGCAGATTGTTGCACCTGCTGAAGCCGCGCCGGAGATCCCCGATGATCACTTCATCCTGCGCGAAGAGATCCAGTACGCCGGCATCCATCTGCTGCTGGATTTATGGGAAGCGAAATATCTCGACGATATAAAGCATATCGAAGAAGCCATGCGCCAATGCGTAAAAGCTTGCGGCGCCACCCTGTTGCATATTCACCTTCATCATTTCTCCTCCAGCGGCGGTGTTTCCGGGGTTGCGGTACTTGCCGAGTCCCACATCAGCGTGCATACCTGGCCCGAACGTGATTATGCCGCCTTTGACATCTTCATGTGTGGTGAAGCGCAGCCTGAAAATGCCATTCCTGTACTCAAACGCGCCTTTTATCCAGGGCGTATGGAAGTGACAGAGGCGTTACGCGGCAGGGTTTTGCGATGAGTCATCATGCAGAAATCGGCATACTGTCGTAACAGGCGCTTCAGGTTGTGAACCGTTCCAGTCTTATCATTACATTCCTCATGGGGGGGCTTACGGTTTTGCTGTGGGCGCTGGTCAACCAGCCCGATATCGAACCGCCATGGCCTTCTGAAGTCGATGGATTCTGTTTCTCCCCGGGCCGGGGTGAGCATGGGCCTTCCACGAATATCTATCCCAAAATCGAGGAGATCAACGAGGATCTCGCCCTGCTGTCCGGCGATGTTCATGCTATTCGAACCTACTCCGTGGCATCTACCCTGGCGGAAATCCCCAGACTGGCCGGCGTCTATGATCTGAATGTCGCTCTCGGAGCCTGGATCAGTGATGACGAAGCTGCCAATGCCGAGGAGATTGAGAAGCTGTTGCGCGTCTACCGGGAGAGTCACCGCGCTGTGGTGCGCGTGATTGTCGGTAATGAGACGCTGCTGCGTGGTGAGCGCTCTGTCGAGCAGATGATCGCCTATATTAAGCAGGTGAAAGAGGTTGTGTGGGCTCCTGTCAGTCTGGCAGAACCCTGGCATATCTGGTTGGAACACCCCGAACTGGCTGCGAATGTCGATTTCATTGCGGTGCATCTACTGCCGTACTGGGAGGGGATCCCGGTCGACAGCGCCGTCGGTTATGTCAACATGCGCTACAAAGAGCTGCAAAAGGCTTACCCCACCAAGGAGATCGTGATCGCAGAGGTGGGCTGGCCGAGCAATGGCCGCACCCGCCAGGGCGCCGTGGCCAGCCAGGCAAACCAGGCGATTTTTTTGCGCCGCTTCCTCGATGCTGCCGAGAGGGAAGGATATACCTATTACATTATGGAGGCCTTCGATCAGCTGTGGAAGCGGGAGCTGGAAGGGGAGGCGGGTACGCATTGGGGCGTCTACGATACTGAGCGGGATCCCAAGTTCGATTTCGTCCAACCGGTGGTGATGATTCCCCAGTGGCGGGGATTGTCAGCCATTGCCATTGGTATTGCCATTCTTCTGCTTGCGCTGTTGTTTCGCGACAGCCATGGCCTGGGATCCCGTGGCCGCGGCTTTCTGGCGTTGATTACTTTTGCCATCACCACTTTTGCGGTGTGGATGGTGTATCAATTCTCCCAGCAGTATTTGACGCCCGCGACCCTGGTGGTGGGTGTGGTGCTGTTCCTGTTCGCGTTGGGAGTGGTTGTCGTATTGCTGGCCGAGGCGCATGAGTGGGCAGAGGCTCTGTGGCTGGGAGAGTCACGCCGCGAAACACACACTGAAGTGGCGACGGATGCAGAGCTGCCGATGGTTTCGATTCATGTGCCGGCCTATGATGAGCCGCCGCAAATGCTGAAGCAGACGCTGGATGCGCTGGCCGTGCTCGATTACCCGAACTTTGAGGTTCTGGTGATCGATAATAACACCAGGGATCCTGCAGTGTGGCAGCCGGTGCAGGCCCACTGTGAAAAGCTGGGTGAGCGCTTTCGTTTTTTCCATGTGGCGCCGTTATCCGGTTTTAAAGCGGGTGCTCTTAATTATGTATTGAAAAAAACCGCATCCGATGCGGAAATTGTTGCGGTAATCGACAGCGACTACCAGGTCAATCGTGATTGGCTGCGAACATTAGTACCCCGCTTCACTACTCCCGAAATAGCCATTGTGCAGGCTCCCCAGGACTACCGGGACGGGGATGAAAATGCTTTCAAGGCGATGTGTCTGGCAGAGTACCGGGGCTTTTTTCACATTGGCATGGTCACGCGCAATGAACGCAATGCCATTATCCAGCACGGCACCATGACGCTGGTGCGAAAGTCAGTACTGGAAGAGGTTGGCGGCTGGCCGGAGTGGTGCATTACAGAGGATGCAGAGCTTGGTCTGCGTATCTTCGAGCATGGATATGCGGCGACCTATATGCCACAAAGTTTTGGCAAGGGATTGATGCCGGACACCTTTGTCGATTTTAAAAAACAACGGTTTCGCTGGGCCTACGGGGCTGTACTGATCATGCGCAAGCATCTGGTTGAGCTGCTTGGGATGGAGAAGACCCGGCTCAGCAGGGGGCAGCGTTACCATTTTATTGCCGGCTGGCTGCCGTGGTTTGCCGATGGCTTCAACCTTATTTTTAACTTTGCCGCGCTGGGCTGGTCGATTGCGATGATCTGGTTTCCCCAGTATGTAAGTCCGCCGCATATCATCTTCATGATACTGCCGGTGACGCTGTTTTTATTCAAGATATTGAAGATGTTTTTTCTCTATCGTCATAGTATCGGGGCGACTCTGAGGCAGAGTATCGCTGCCGGTATCGCAGGTCTGGCCTTGTCACATACCATTGCCCGCGCCATGCTGGCTGGAATTGTGACACAAAAGATCGGGTTTTTTCGCACTCCTAAACGGGTTCAGAGCAATGCGCTGATGCGCGCATTACTCGATGCCCGGGAAGAGTTACTGTTTCTGACGGCGTTCCTGCTGGCTGCGACAGTGGTGCTGATGCGATTTGACGGCGATATGCTGGATGTACAGTTGTGGGCGCTGGTGCTGGTTATTCAGAGCATCACTTATGCGGCGGCTGTAGTGGTTTCCCTGATCAGCGGAATGCCGTGGCTATCGGCGAAACTCGTGGGAACCATGGGTGAGATGAACGAAGTGTGACCCCACATGGCTAACTCCCTCTCCTTCCGGGAGAGGGTTGGGTTGAGGGTGAGGGGTTTACGGACGCAGTCACCGTTCACCCAGACTGTATTGATGACCATTGAACAAATCCTGAGTCAAAGTGATCAATGCCTGCACCCACTGCGCTGTTTCGGCGCAGGCGTCGTTGTTGCTGGAATCAGCATCCTGCTCATCTCCCTGACGACACACTCTCCGCTCCTCCTCCTCATCACCAACAACATACATGCCCGGTAGTGGTCGCAGGATCATACCGTCCGGCGCCTTGCTCAGGCGCATCAGGGAAGGTTGTTGATTGCCCAGCATCTGCAGAATCATCTGCGGCAGTTGGTAGACGGGAACGTCACCCACCCGCTGCGGACCTTTTCTTCCATCGATAATGACCAATGGTGTCGCGACCAGCATGCCGAACATGCGGACATCAAATTTTGAACGGTTGTCAGCCAGCAGACCACTTTGCGTAAATCCATCGAAGTTCGGGCCAAGGAAGGGGAGGTGGTCGCCAAACAGAATGATCACTCCATCCGGATCCCGTGCGCGCAGAAGTTTCAAAAAGGCCATCAATTCGCGTGATTTGTAATAGATGGTATTGGCGTAGTCCTGCACCATCTTGCTTCCGCTGCCGGCTTCGATGACCGCAGGCCGCTGTGCATTCAGCGGGTAGTCGAGGTGGCCGAAAATGGTCAGTATGTAGTTGAAAACCGGCTCTCCGGCGTCGATCAGGGGAGCGGTTTTTTCCATCACCTGGCGATACATGGAGCTGTCACTGAGAAAATCCCTGTTGATGTCATCGGATATAAAATCGTTGATGGACCAATAGGTATCAAAACCGATTCGCTGATAAGCGTTGATGCGGTTCCAGAAGGCTGCGATGTTCGGGTGAGATGCGATTGTACGGTAACCCTCGCTGCCCAGCAGACGCGGCAGGCAGGGGACATCATGGCGCAGGCCGCCCTCGAAAAATACCGAATCTTCTGTTACCGGAAAACCGCACAACACCTCGAACTCGGTATTTGCAGTGTAGCCGCCAAAAACAGGGGAGAGCGCATGTGAATTTCCCGCCTCACGCCATAGTGAGCGAAACTCGGGATCAACAGGATCTTCGGAGAGGCCTGCAGCTGTCAACAAGGCGGGGTCCCAGAACGATTCCAGCACAATGAGGTGAACATTCCGCTGTGGCGTATTTTTTGCGTGTGTTGAACTCGGAGTAGTGGAGTGGTTTGACTGCAGTGTCGTCATCGCTGATTCAACCTCATCCGCAGTGGGAGGGTTTTTTCCATGTGCGAGATAACGGGCTGTCTCCTGCGTCAAATGGATCAGCAGGCCGCGCGCTTCAAAGTTGCCGCGCTGGTTCCACACAACATTGCCAAACCAGCCGTCCATGGCATGCACGAGCGGAACAGGCGCCAGAGTAAGAGCAGCAGCTGCGATGCTGACACTCCCCAGCAATATCCAGGTGCGAGTACGGTGCCAGGACGTCATGGCAAGCAGCAATAGCAGGGGAATTGCCACGATGGCTATCACTGCAAACAGCTGCCACCCTTCCAGCAGGAGGAACAGATTGCGCACGGCAAGAAAATCATCCGGCATGATTGGGCCGCCAAGTACGGCAATTTTTCCTGCATTGCTCAGATGGATGACGCTCATCACTACGGCGATGGTCGGTAGATACCAGCGGAGATTGCGGGTGATAGCGTAGAGAATCGCGCCCAGAATCAGGTTGGCGGCCAGGTCACGCACGATGGCCTGATCATACAGCGAGACATTGAAAACCTGCCGGGTAATGAACTGCATCAGGCTGTACCAGAGCAACACAAAGCCCATGGCGGCTATCCATCTAATGATGCGCGATTGTAAAAATGATTGAGTTGACATGAAATAACTGGAATCCAGAAAGATGTAGCCGGAAGGTTGAACAGTTGCAACCATACCGCATAGTGATGAATGAGAAAAGTCGCCATGTGTGAGGATATAGCGCAGCATTTATCCTGCCTCACCACTAGACAGGGAATGCCGTTGATGGATTTTGCGGTCTAAAGAGGTGCAAGAATGGACAGGTATTTCCCGGACGGCTTTTGGGAGACACGAAAGGGAGGGGCAGTGTGATTTTTTGTGTTCAGGCAGTATCGGATGGGAGGTCCCGCAAAGTTGGTTAGAGAACGGGTATTTATTGCATCAGCAGGTGTAGTTGAATTTCTGAATTAGATTTCAGAGATTTATCGTTTCCGATAAAGAGATCACAACCATGCTCGATGGCTGTGGCCAGGTGAATGGAGTCTGGCAGTTTATTATTGAGTTCGGCACGCAACTGAGCAGACTTCACCAGAATTTTTTTAGAGACTGGTTTCACATCCAAAAAAGGTGACGACTGGATGCCTTGCTGGTAGCGCTCTTGAGAATCAACATCCTTATCGGCATAGGGCTTTACAAGACACTCTGCAAGAGTCAATTCGCTAGTCAAGACCTGGCAGTCAATAGCATCCAAATGCTGAATAAGTGCTGTCACCTCCTCTACATAGGTTGGATGCCTCTCTATCAGGTAGATGAAAAGATTCGTATCGAAGTAAGCTTTCTCCGCCTTGATCGATTTTAGTTCCATTCGTCACGCATGTTACGGATATATTCATCTGCCTCTTTGGCTGACGCATACAATCCACTTCCTTTATTGCTCCCCAGCAGTGACAAGAGAGATGGCTTTTCCCCGGGTCTACGTCTATTGCGGTCGGTGATTTCCTGCGGCACCAGCAAGATGTTGCCATCTTGCTCAGTTGCTTCCAGGGTATCTCCCTCATGCAAATCAATTTTGTCACGAATCGCCGCAGGGATGGTCACCTGGTATTTTTGCTTTACTCTGACATAAGCCATAGCATGCACCATAGTCTGAAAGTTAGAAAGTCTTACTTAGAATATAGGGGGAAATTCTGTGAAGTCAAATATTTTGGGGCATAAATTTTGTTGAATTAAGCCGCTATCATGACAAATCTGGCGACAAATACCGCCTGGCGGCGATAAACCCGAGGATGTAATCACGAAATTCATCCGCGCCCATTTTCCCGCGCAGCTCATTTGCAATTTTCCAGAGCTGCTGCTCCAGGCGCCTGGGTGATTTTTCCGGCTTCACCAGTAGTGATGCGGTGATGTTCATTTACATACTCCATAATTATCACGCCTTCACGCGGGAGATCTGCATAGTTTTGAGTCGTTTCTATCTTGGCGGCAAGGTGGTCTTTTTGCCGTTTGAGAGAATTCAGAAAAAACTGCAGCCATGGCAGCCAGTCTGCTGCGCCACTCTTCAGCGTTTTCTGTGTGCGTCTCAATGCGAGATAGTAGGCATCCTTGTTTTTTTCGATAATGCTCTCAAGGGATGAATAGGGAATACAGCTGTAGCCGGCATTGAGAAGCAGCAGGGAAACGAGAACACGGGAAAGGCGGCCATTTCCATCCTGAAAAGGGTGGATAGCCAGAAAGACCACATTGAATATGCCGATGACCATCAGTGGATGGTAACTCTTGTCCTCCAATGACTCGCGAGTCCAGACCACCAGGTTCTGCATCTGTGCGGGTGTATCGAATGGTGAGGCGGTTTCAAATATTATGCCGATGCTTTGGCCAGCCTCATCGAATGCTTCTACACTGTTTGAGTGTTTTTTGTATTCCCCGCGAAGCTGCTCAACCTTTGTGGAGTGCCTGAGCAGCATGGTGTGGAGTTGCTTGATGTAGTTCTCCGTCAGGGAAATTTCAGCATGACTCTGGAAAATGGTTTCCATCACCTCGGCATAGCCAGCGACTTCCTGTTCATCTCGCGTTGAAAATGATTGTGTTCCTACGCCACCGAGCAGTTTCTCGATCTCTTCGTCGCTGAGCTTTGATCCTTCGATGCGTGTAGAGGAACCAATACTCTCGATGGTGGCAACATGACGAAGTGACTGAAGGCGTTCTGGGGAGAGGGTATGCAGGGCGCGCCATTCCCCCTTGAACTCCTCAATCTCGGCGATGAGATTGAGGAGATAAGGCGTGATGACGAGAGAGGTTAAATCCATGGTATCCAATTAATGAGCTATTGCAGTCCATAAATATCCAATTGTCAAAGAGTGTTAGCCATTTATCAAATATTGAATCTAATGAGCCTCTTGCAAAACTCGAAAAGAGTGAGTCTTGTCATCTCGAACGAAGGTGAGAGAACTTATTTATCAATAAGATAAGATTTCTCCTTGTAACATCTATTGTGAGTTTTGCAAGAACCTCTAATGGTAACCATGTTCACTTTAGAGGCAATTTTTTCATCATCCAGTTCTTTCCTCAATGCGGTGGAATGGGCAATATTTGAACGGCAACTGCTGTTGTTCCACTCCGGACGGGATGATCGTGGAGCATTTATAATGTCGTAAACCATCGGCAGCCAAAAGCAGAGTGTAGCGGTAGTAAATCGGCGCTCTTGGCAATCCGTGTTGATTTGCCTTATTATGTGTATTAATAGTGGAATGTGTACACATTACGTGCAATATACATATCGGGTAAAATGATGCGAACAAATATTGAAATTGACGACAACCTTATGGAAGATGTGCTCAAAGCGACAGGATTGACGACTAAGAAGGATGTGGTGGAGCTTGGCCTCAAGACCTTAATTCGGCTAAAAAAACAAGAAAGAATAAAGAGTTTTCGCGGCCGGCTTCAATGGAGCGGTGACCTGGACGATATGAGAACTCTGTCATCATGATTTTGGTTGATTCGAGCGTGTGGATTGATTATTTCAATGGAGTTGACAATGAGCAGACGGATACGCTGAACGGAACGCTTGGGATAAGGCCAGTAGCTGTCGGTGATTTGATATTGACAGAAGTTCTGCAAGGTTTCAGAGCGGATAAGGATTATGTGACTGCAAAATCACTTTTTGAGGAGCTGATCATTT
Organism: Gammaproteobacteria bacterium; assembly: GCA_030594925.1. GTDB lineage: Bacteria > Pseudomonadota > Gammaproteobacteria > Chromatiales > Chromatiaceae > Sva-25. The sequence continues at coordinate 536 of JAUVEG010000010.1, read as the reverse complement.
TTGATTTGGTTGGAAAGGATATGGCTATAAAAAGTGCGGAAAACTTTCGGACTTTGCGCAAGAAAGGCATCACCGTTCGTAAGCCTGTTGATGTGATTATTGCCTCATTCTGCATCGAAAGGAAACTCCCTCTACTTTTTTCTGACAGAGATTTCACGCCTTTTGTAAAAAACTTAGGATTAATTTCAGCTTGAGGTAAACACACTACTCTCTCAAAACCACTTCCAGCAACGGCACTTCCCACTCCTCCGGGCAATCATCTGCGGGCGTGTGATCCAGGAAGTCTCTCCTCCAGTTGATGATTGCGTGAACACGTACCTCCTTGATCAACGGGAGTTTCTCCTTCCACTCCATGCTTGCGGCATTGGATAGCGCGCCAATTTTGTGACCACTGTTGTCTGTTATGAAAACCCGATGGTTATTTTTACCTCTCTCCAGCTGGAGAGGCGAGCCATATCGTAGTTTGGCGATCTCCTGTTGAACAAATCTGGCGTTGGGCGCTGTTGCGGCATAACTGATCCAGATGTTGGAGAGAT
>JAUVEG010000082.1 GCA_030594925.1 Gammaproteobacteria bacterium | reverse complement strand
GACAATAATGCAGTTGCAGCCATTACTGCAGAACGGTGATGCCGTAGAGCTGGTTATCGAGAATGACAATAATGATCCAAAATTGACTGCAAAGGCTCTGAGAAAATTGGTAGAGAAGGATAAGGTCGCTGCAATATTGCTTGCTTCAGGCAGCCACGCCGCTCTGAAAGCGGTATCCGTTGCGGATACTGGAAAAACGCCGGTTATTGCACTCCTGGCCACCCACCCGGACGTTGTTGCAAATAGAAGTTTCGTCAATCAATTGTGTTTTGATGACAAATTTCAGGGATCGGTTGCCGCGCTGTTTGTCGCGGATGAATTATTGATTGAAAAAGTTGCTGTGTTTACTGATCAGAGTAACGCGTACTCAATCTACCTAAGCACCGAATTCGTGCGCAAGTATGAACATGTTGGAGGAGAAATCACAGAAATCGTATCCCTGGGAAACAGCCAGGCAGACTATGCTCAAATCATGAAAGATCTACTGCAGAAGGGTACGGAATTGCTCTATTTTCCCCTCGGTGCAAAATATGTCATGGAGATTATCAAAGCAGCGGATCAAGCTGGATGGGGAGTAGAAATGATGGGCAGTGATGGTTTGTTGGCCAGCGTTATCAACAAGTACCCTGAAGAGATGGATTACCTGGAAGGTGTTTACGCTACTGATTTTTTCGGTACCGTCAAAGATGATGATTCCAGCAACGATTTTGCTACAAGGGCGCGCAAAGCTTACTACTCGCTATTTCATGGAACTCCTTCCTCCTATACTGCGTTGGGAGCCGAAGGTTATGCTGTTTTGCAGAATGCGATGAACAGGTGTGAAGAGAGTGCGGACCGAATTTGTATTAACCAGGAAATTCGTTCAAACCGTAATATTCAGGGATTTATGAGTAAGATCAGCATTCGAGCCGATGGCAAGGCGGAGCGCCCCCTGTTCGTCAACAGGATCAGAAGGGGTAGATTAGAGTCGGTTGTCAAGGTTTACTGATGATGCTCCGAATGACTTCTCAATCCGGATTCGGTATCAGGTTAGTGTTCCTATTCAGATTACTGTAGCATCTGGTAAATATATGGGGCAGCAACTGTCCACGGCAAACTGCCAACTTTCTTGTATTGCTGCAAACTGCAAACTGGCGACTACAAACTTTATTTTCGATTCTATGAGCTTTGATCAATACACCCCCGACCACAAAACAAAAATCATCTGCACCATCGGCCCGGCTTCAGACTCCCCCGAAATGCTGGAGAGATTGATGCAGTCAGGCATGAATATCGCGCGCCTGAACTTCTCTCACGGTGACTTTGACTACCATCGCAATCTCATCACACGCATCCGGGAAGTTTCTGCATCCAGCGGCCGTCATATTGCCATCATGGGCGATCTCTCCGGACCCAAGATGCGGATTGGCGAACTCGACGAGCCATTTACCCTGCAAAAAAGTGAATATATTACCCTCACGACAGATAAAATCAGGGGGAGCCGTGAACGCTTCTCCGTCAGCTTCAAGGGTTTGCCTACTGCAGTCAAACCCGGGGACCGGCTATTTCTCAACGATGGCTTCATCCAGCTGGAGGTTCTGCAGTCCAATGGGAATGATGTCGAGTGTGAAGTCATCGTCGGTGGCTTGCTGAGTTCCCGCAAAGGACTCAATCTGCCGGGCATCGATCTGGGAGTCGACGCATTTACCGAAAATGACCGGCGCTGGCTTGCCTTTGCCGCTGAAAATAGAGTTGACGCTGTCAGCCAGTCATTTGTCGCCTCGCCAGAGGATATTGTAGCTGTCAGAACGGCTGCTGATGAATTGAACTATCATCCCTTTATCATCGCCAAGATCGAGCGCATCGAAGCGCTTGATCTGATCGACGAGATCCTCGAGGTTTCAGATGGTTTGATGATTGCGCGCGGCGACCTCGGCGTGGAGATCCCTATCGAGCGCATTGCCTCGGTGCAGAAACAGATCATGCACAAGGCTAATCGCGCCGGCAAGCCTGTCATCACTGCCACGCAGATGCTTGAATCCATGACTGACTACAGCCGTCCGACCCGCGCCGAAGCAACCGATGTTGCCAATGCCATCCTCGACGGCACCGACTGCGTGATGCTCTCGGGCGAATCTGCGATGGGAAATTATCCCGAGGAGTCGGTCAGCATGCTTGCGCGTATTGCCGCTGCTACCGAGCCGGACCGGCCGGTTTGGCATCTGAAACACGACATCGACCAAAGCCTGCTGCAGGAGAGAAAGTTGGAGGTCGATTCAGTCAATGTAATTGCCCTGAGCATACACCACATCATTGAACGCTCCCTGCCGCTGGCCGTCATAGTACCCACTGCAAGCGGCGATACTGCAAGAAATGTCACACGCTTTCGCCTGCCCGTGTGGATCATCGCCTTCAGTCATCGCGAGAAAACCTGCAAGGAGCTGCAGTTCTCCTATGGCGTAATGCCTGTCAAGGTCAAAACCGACCGTCAGGACTGGAGCCCCTTTATACGCCGCTGGTGCGCCGACCGGAATATTGAGGAGGGCAAGATCCTGATGACACAGGGGCCATCACCACAGCACCCCTGCAGCAATCACCGGTTGGAGATTGTGGAGTTGAATTCCGAATTGACCCCGATGTGTGTTCAGGAAGAGGGGTTTTAAGTTTTAGGTTTTAGGTTTTAGGTTTTAAGTCAACCCACCTAAAACTTAAAACCTAAAACTTAAAACTTCCCCACTTAAAACCCACCTAGCTCAAAGGTGAACTCCTGTATCTCCTCTCCCCACACTAAACCCTTTCTGGAGACTCCCAAGCTGACCTCCTCTCCCGGCGGCTTGTCCAGCAGTTCAATTTTGATGTCGCTGAGGGTGGCGATCTTTTTGCCGTTTAGCATCTGGATGACATCATCCTGCTTGACCCCGGCTTTCGCTGCGCTGCTGTTGCTGCCAAGCCCGCTGATCTTCACGCCGTTATCCACATCTTCAAGAAACAACCCCATCAGGCCCGCCTCTGGTAGAGTCGCAGTTGGCGGATAGATGACATAATCGGCAATCTCCCTGGTTACCTCCAGACCGTCCGCCGGCAGTACAATCGCACTCTCGACGGGGGTGCGCCGCTTAACCCTGTCGGGTATGCCGGAACCAAAGAGCAGATGCCCCGTTCCTGCCAGCAGGATCATTTTTTTTCCGGGATGAGCTTTCAGCCAGATGGCCGCCTGCGAGGCCATGCTCTCATCCCACAATAGCTGCACTTCAACAAATCGGTCGAAATCCTCTTTTTTCATCTGCGGATGCTGATCGTATATTTCGCGCAGACGCTGCTCGTAAGCCTGATCCGAGCGATCGATCTGTGGCGGAATCTGTTGACGCTCCTCTTCAGAGAGTCCATCCAAACCAACCTCCGAGACACGCTCCTTGATCTCCGTGGAGATATTCAACGCAACAACCGGTATATGATTTTTTTGTGCGAAATCCAGAATCGGACGGTAGAGCCTGTAGTCATAACCCCAGCGTTTGTACCAGCCGCTCGTTTCAAGAAGCTGGCGCTCGTTGAGATCCCCTTTTATAAAGGCGTCCAGTTGGGACTGGTAGGGCTGCTGAAACATCTCCATGCCGATTGCAATACCGGGAAACTCCGCATGGAGTCGGCGGATGATCTCCAGCTGATTGAGGTGATGGCCATAATTGGTGTGTGTTTCACCCACTGAGATGAGCTGTTTTGACAACAGTTTTAGAATCAGCTCGTCGAGACCCGGCGCGTTATTCAACTCCACAACAACGGAATTTCGCATAGGTTTTCCACCCCCATGCTGCACAGAGGTTTCTTCACCCTCTTGATGAGCATAATTGTCAGTGACTGCCACCTGTGCTGAATGATGTTCTACTGAGTAGGCAGCAGGCGCCGCAATCATCAGCATGAGCGACATAGAGAAGATAGCGCTTTTTGTAGTCATCAGAAAGACCTGTTGGCGTTTGGAAGTTGCGTATAATGTTCCTCGTTCCCATGCTCCTGCGTGGGAACGCACATACCGGAATGGGTTACCACGCAGGAGTGTGGGAACCAGAGTGAATAACAATCAACCGTAATTTGCATTTTTACTGTCATCCCGAGGAACGAGGGATCTGAAGGCATCGAGCACCAGGATCTCTCCTGCGTCGAGATGACAAGTTGTATACCAAGATTATGAAAGGCACCATAATTCGAACAACCACATTGTATCCTAATCGATGAAATCTGTTCCCATACTGCTGTTATTACTATTGACCTCTCTCTTCCCCGCTGCTCAGGCGCAACAGAGCCATATCATCCATCACGACCTGGAGGTATGGCTCACTCCCGAAACAGGCGGCATCAGGGTTGAAGACCACATCACCCTGCCCGCCCCGTTGACTTCTCTGGCGTTCAACCTGCACGCCGCTCTCAACCCTGTAGCAACGACTCCCGGCGTTACACTCTCCGCACCTGAAAAACTGAACTCCGCCCTCCCCGTCGAGCGCTATCAGTTGCAGCTCTCTCAACCGGTGCGGGAGTTTTCCATCAGATATGACGGCCGCATTCACCACCCTCTCACTACTCTCTCCCAGGGATATAGCGGCGGCAGAGAGACATCACCGGGATTGATCTCTTCCGAAGGCATCTTCCTCAGCATCGGCAGCCACTGGTTCCCCGTGATCGAAAACAGCCTGCTGAGTTTCACCATGAAGATTCATCTTCCGCATGGCTGGAGCGCTGTCAGCCAGGGAGAGCCGCTCGCTGACAACAGTGGATGGAAGGAGTCCATTCCCCAGGATGATATCTATCTGATCGCCGCCCCCTATCATCTCTACACCCAGGCTACTCCGGTTGCAGAAGCGCAGGTTTATCTGCGCAGCGATGACCCGCAGCTGGCTGAAACCTATCTTGCTGCAACCAGCCGCTACCTCTCTCTCTACCAGGATCTGCTCGGAGAGTATCCCTACAGCAAGTTTGCGCTGGTGGAAAACTTCTGGGAGAGCGGCTATGGCATGCCCTCCTTTACCCTGCTTGGTCCGCGGGTGATGCGTTTGCCTTTTATCATCCACAGCTCCTATCCGCACGAAATCCTGCATAACTGGTGGGGCAACGGCGTCTACGTCGATTACGCCTCCGGGAACTGGAGCGAGGGACTCACCACCTATCTGGCGGATCACCTGCTCAAGGAGCAGCAGGGCAAGGGAGCCGCCTATCGCCGCAACAGCCTGCAAAGCTATGCAGACTATGTTGCAAAATCCGATGATTTTCCACTCTCCGGGTTTCGCGGACACCATGGAGAGATCAGCCAGGCAGTCGGCTATGCCAAGAGCATGATGTTTTTTCACATGCTGCGCATGCAGCTGGGCGACAGCCTTTTTATCGAGGGGCTGCGCCACTTTTACAAGCACAACCGTTTTCGACATGTTGGCTTTAAGGAGTTGCAGCAGTCATTCGAAGCGGTCAGCAAACAACCGCTCGACGACGTTTTTAAGCAGTGGGTCCAACGCAGCGGTGCGCCCGCTCTGAAATTGAGCAACACCAACGTCAGTAAAACAGAGGCGGGCTATCGTCTCACCGCGCAGCTGCAGCAGACTCAGGCTGAAGCCTCCTATCAACTGCTGGTACCGATTTTCATCCACATCGAGGGGAGTGAGGGACCCCTGCAGCGCACCCTCGTAATGGACAGGCGCAATCTTGAGATCGATCTGCTACTGCAGCAGCGTCCGCTGCGCCTGAGCATCGACCCCCGCTTTGATCTGTTCCGCCGACTGGATTCGGGCGAAACACCGGCGACGCTGGGACAACTCTTTGGCGCGCATAAGCTCACTATCGTGCTCCCCTCCAAGGCATCTAAAGCGGCCAGAGAGAGCTATCGCAAGCTCGCCGACAGCTGGAGCAAGGGTCAGTCAGATATCGAGATACGCCGGGACAATGAGCTCGAGCAACTTCCTGACGGCAGATTCATCTGGATTTTTGGCGCAGAAAATCGCTTCGCCCCGCTGTTTGATCCGGCCAGAAACAAACTGCCTGGTGACAAGAGCCAAAAAACAGGGCAGCGCAGCATTGCCGTCAGCAGACGACACCCGCGCAACCCGCAAATCAGCATTGCCCTGCTGAACATCCAGCCGCTGCAGGCAGCTTCCGGCATCGCCCGCAAGTTGCCCCACTACGGCCGCTATAGCTACGTCCTGTTTGAGGGTGAGGAACCCTCGATGCAGCTCAAGGGGCAATGGCAGACCACCAACTCAGGATTGACAGTCGATCTTGCACAGGAGAAATCGCCTGCGCCGTTTAATATCCCGGAGCACCAGCCACTAACCACAGGCCTGAGGAGTGAGTAACGAGCGCTGAGTGCTGAGTCCTCAGTCCTCACGACTCACTCCTCGTTTTA
>JAUVEG010000141.1 GCA_030594925.1 Gammaproteobacteria bacterium | reverse complement strand
CAGTTGGGCGCCCTGTTGCAGTTGCTGCAAAAGGTCTGTTTCTGTGATGAGGTTTTCCAATGGCAGGGGAGTGAGGTTCTCCTTTGGTTCGCTGCTGAAACGGCCAAACCATGCTGTGAGTTCATCATCGGAGAATGAGAGCGCATGCTGCAGCATCTCCCTGATGCGTCCTATTGCCTGTGGCTTGATCTCTCCACTGTGCTGCTGAGACTTGAGATCAGGATCGGTATAACGCTGCGGCGGCAGAGTCGAGAGGCGTTCCTCCAGCCAGTGCGTGCTCAACTCGGTTATTGAAGGTCCCTGGAATCCAACAGACCAGGTGATGCACTCTCCTTCGGCAACACCCCAGTGCGCGACATTGGGCGGCAGGTAGAGCATGTCACCGGGTTCCAGCAGCCACTCCATCTCTGTGTCGAAGGTTTTGAGGATTTTGAGATCGAGATCCGGAATCAGGTCTTCGTCACTCACCGGGTGCTGATGAATCTTCCAGCGGCGTTTGCCTGAAGCCTGGATCAGGAAGACATCGTAGTCATCGGTATGCGGGCCGACAGATCCCCGGTCGGTGGCATAGCTGATCATGATATCGTCAATGCGCCACTGCGGAATGGCGCTGAATGCATCCAGCAATGGCTGGATCTCAGGCATGTGTCTGTTCATATCCTGAATCAGCAGCGTCCAGTGTGAGTCGGGAAGACGCTCAAGCTCCTTGCGATCAAAGGGGCCGTGATGCGCTTCCCACGGGGTCTCTCCATGTTCCAGAATCAAGCGTGATTCGACATCTTCACTACCACAGGCAAGCGCAAACAGCCCTGATTTCGTGACCGAATTTGAGGGCAGCGAGACGGCTTGGCGCATCAGCAGTGGTTTTTTTTGCCAATAAAGCCGTAAAAAATCGTCATTAATCAGGGGATTAGGGAAAACCCTCATGTTTGCACCGTCATTGATTGTTCAGTTGCGTATAGAATACATCATGAAAGAGTACTAAAATAATGATGTACATTCATTTTTTTTGGTCTATAATTGATTGGAAGTTGGTTGGTAATTGATGTATAATGCCTCCACTTCTAAAGAAACAATATCGTTTCTAACATAAAAAGTACGGGGATTTACTATGTCACAAGTAAACAAAAAACTGATCGCAATGATAGCGCCGCTGAGTCTGGTCGCTGCAGTTGCAATTACGCCTCTGTCAGCATCTGCTGCAGAATATCTTTCCGATTCTCAAGGTGAAGTTGTTGTCAACAACTACGATGAGTGCTGGGAAGTCTCATACGGCCTGCCAACATGCCATGAGCTGGACTTCGTCTTCAGCGGCACCGGCCTGTTCGACTTCGACAAGGCAACCATCCGTCCTGAACTGGCGACACAGCTGGATGAAGTTGCCAGGCAGGCAATGGGCATGAACTACAGCCGCATCGATGTTGCCGCTCACACTGACAGCAAGGGTTCAGATGAGTACAACATGGCTCTTTCAGATCGTCGTGCACGATCGACTGTTGACTATCTGGTTGGCCTGGGTGCTGATCCAAGCAAGATCAACGCGACTGGCATGGGCGAAGGCCATCCGGTTGCCACCAACGAGACTGACGCTGGCCGTCAACTCAACCGTCGCGTAGAGATTCACGTCGAGTGATCTTGAACCTACGGGTTTTCAGGGCATAGATTATCCCTGAATAAAAAAGCCGCGCATTGCGCGGCTTTTTTATGCGGCTTCCACAATCGAACTCCATCTTCCTCAAGAGGCGGGCTGGGGGAAGGCGCTCTAGTTTTCTTGAGTGACCAACATCCTTACCAATGAGTCAAATTTCAATAATGGCTCTCGCCAAGACGCGAAGTTCGCCAAGAAGAACCTTTGCGGTCTTGGCGAGAGAAAAAAGATCTCTTCCATGCATCGTCAGTCTGAGACTTGGTCTCGCGAGATCTATTTGACAGCCTTCGCCTGTAACACGGCATTGCCAATGTAGGTCATAGGCGTCAATTTCAACAACTCTGCTCTGGCATCTTCCGGAATCTCCAATGTGCCGATAAACTCCAGCAGTTGCTCTTCGGTGATGCGATGGCCACGGGTCAACTCCTTGAGCTTCTCATAGGGCTTGTCGATGCCGTAGCGGCGCATTACTGTTTGAATCGGCTCGGCGAGAACCTCCTGATTCATATTCAGGTCATCTGCGAGCTTCTTCGCATTGACTTCGAGTTTTCCGATTCCTCGCAGGATCGACTGCAGTGCGATCAGGGTATGACCGATGCCGACCCCCAGATTTCTCAATACGGTAGAGTCGCTTAAATCACGCTGCCAGCGGGAGACCGGCAGTTTTGCCGCAAGATGACAAAAAATGGCATTGGCGATGCCCAGGTTTCCCTCGCCGTTTTCGAAGTCGATGGGGTTGACCTTGTGCGGCATGGTGGAGGAGCCAACCTCTCCCTCCTTGGTTTTTTGCTTGAAGTAGCCCAGCGAGATATAGCCCCACACATCACGGCAGAAATCGACCAGGATGGTGTTGCAGCGGGCGCTCGCATCGAAGAGTTCCGCAATATAGTCATGCGGCTCGATCTGGGTCGTGTAGGGGTTCCACTGCAGTCCCAGCGACGCCACAAAGCGTTGTGCAAATGCCGCCCAATCCTTCTGCGGATAGGCACACAGGTGGGCATTGTAGTTGCCCACGGCGCCGTTGACCTTTCCGAGCAGCGGCACGCTCAGCATCTGTTGTTGCTGGCGGCGCAGACGCGCAACCACGTTGGCCATCTCCTTGCCGACGGTGGTTGGTGAGGCGGGCTGGCCATGGGTACGCGACAGCATCGGTACAGCAGCATGCTCATGCGCCAGGGCGCTGATGGCAGTGATGGTTTTCTCCAGTTCCGGCAGCAGCACCTGGTCGCGGCCGTCACGCAGCATCATGGCATGGCACAGGTTGTTGATATCTTCCGAGGTGCAGGCGAAGTGAATGAATTCGCTGACGGCCATTAATTCAGGCGTGTCGCTGATCTTCTCCTTGAGGAAATATTCGACCGCCTTGACGTCGTGGTTGGTGGTGCTTTCGATCTCCTTGACGCGTCGCGCATCTGCTTCCGAGAAGTCATCAGCGATGCTGTTGAGTATTTGCTGAGCCTCTTCACTCAGCGGGGGGACTTCGGCGATCTCCCGGTCAGCCGCCAGCGCCTGCAGCCAGCGCACCTCAACCAGTACACGATATCGAATCAAGCCATATTCGCTGAATATAGCGCGTAATGGTGCAGTTTTGCCACCGTAGCGTCCGTCGACAGGTGAGATGGCTGTGAGAGTGCTGAGTTCCATGAAGAGTGCCCGAAAGATAAACATAAAATTATATCATTTTTGGTGCCGATGTTTAGTTGCTCATATATGTTGAAAGCCGCGTCTTGCTGATTTAACCTCATGGTTGCCATGCAGGATTAAATAGGATAGAGTGCGGTTATTCTGCGTCTCTACTGAGGCTCCGCAGGATTTTACTGTCTTTCTCGACAGTAGATAACCTACTTTTTAATACACCACCAAATAGGAAAGCTAAAATGAGTAATAGAATTGTGAAGATGGTTTCTGTATCAGCGATTGCATTGATGATGGGCATGGGAATTGCTGGAACAGCAGTAGCCGAGACGCCCTCCATCCATGGCACCGCCAGCAGAACCGCCTCTAGCCTGACGGTTGAGAAGGGCGACATCATCACCCTGAAAGCAGGGACGATGTTTCCAGTCGATGGTTCCACGTTGTCAAAAGATGGCCAGGGCATCATCAATGAGCGCATCAACAAGTATCGCGGGCAAAGTCAGGTTTATGATATTGAAGTGACCGGCTACACTGACAGCACCGGATCTGCAGAGCATAACCAGAAGTTGTCCGAAGCACGCGCCCAGTCCGTCGCAGACTATATTGCAGCACAAACTAATCTTACTCTCGACCAGATCGTAGTTACTGGTAAAGGTGAATCAGAAGCTGTGGCTACCACTCCGGAAGGAATGGCCAAAGAGCGTATTGTTGTGATTCATGTTGTTGCCAAGAAGAAGTAATCGCAGCAACTCTGAAAAAAGCATCGCAGCAACCTCTAGAGGTTGATTTCTGTTATGTATGCCTTCACCGACGATCGTCGGTGGAGGCTACTCTACAAAACTCTGATCAGGATCATTCTGGTCAGCACTTCCCTAAGAAAGTCCAGAGATCTAGTGAGACTAAGTCTTGACTGGCGAGTCATGAAAGAAATTATTTTCTCTCGCCAAGACGCCAAGACGCCAAGAACGCAAAGGTTTTTCTTGGCGGGCTTTGCGCCTTTGCGAGAGTCATTCATTGAAATTTGACTTACTTCTGAAGATGTTAGCTACTCAAGGATTCTAGTTCAGAGAGCTATTTCTTGCCACTCTCCAGGCTGAAGGCTTTCTAATTTCCACTCTCCAATTTGTGTGCGGATCAGCCGCAGTGTCGGCAGGCCAACGGCTGCAGTCATACGTCTCACCTGGCGATTTCTGCCCTCCCTGATCCTGATCTCCAGCCAGTTGGTGGGAATCGATTTTCGAAAACGCACTGGTGGATGACGGGGCCACAAGCTTTCTGGTTTGTCGATAGCACGTACTTTTGCCGGCAGGGTGGGGCCGTCCTTGAGCGAGACTCCCTGCTGCAGGCTGGTGATTTGCTCTCTGTTCGGGACGCCTTCAACCTCCGCCAGGTAGGTTTTCCAGGTTTTATAGCGTGGATTGCTGAGCCGTTGCTGCAACTTGCCGTCGTCGGTGAGCAGCAGCAATCCTTCGCTGTCACGATCGAGTCTGCCGGC
>JAUVEG010000208.1 GCA_030594925.1 Gammaproteobacteria bacterium | reverse complement strand
AAATATATCAACAAGCTGAATAGTTACGTTAAATTAAAAACAGATAGTGTTTCTCGTCTCTTAATCTGTGTTTATCTGTGTGCATCTGTGGTAAAAGTTTTTATTCACGCCGACGCCCAAAAATTGCTTTTAATCCATCCTCAAGGGTCGCATAACGCAGTTTAGCTCCCAGCAGATCGACCATTTTACGGTTGGATATGCGGCGCGATTCACGCAGATAGCTCATCATCCCTGCGCTCATTTCGCTCTCTGCCTGACGCATATCGATTTCAGGCGGAGGAGGCAATCCTGCGTATCGAGCCACAGTTGAGAAATAGTCACTCATGGTCCCCGGATGCCCGTCGGTGACATTGTAAATCTCACCACTGCCTCCCATCTCCAGCAAGCCGAGGATGGTCTCCGCCAGATCATCCTCGTGAATACGATTGGTGAACGGCGCCTGATCTGCACGCATCAGCGGCTGCCGCTCTTTGATGCGCTGCAGCGGCAGACGCTGAGCACCATAGATGCCCGCAACACGCATAATCACATGACGCCAGCCATGCAGGGTGGCTGCACTGCTCAACTGCTGCTCGGCATGCATACGCCGCCTGGCGCGATCAGCCTGCGGCGCCACTGGCCGGGACTCATCCACCCACTCGCCGTTGCAGTCGCCATAAACTCCTGTGGTGCTGAGATAGAGAAACACCTCCGGGCTGCCTGTTAACGCTTGCAGCAGATGTCGCATTCGCCAATCTTCAACTCCGGTGCGGGGAGGCGGAGCCAGATAGACAACCCTGGCGCCGTCGATATCCAGCGCCTCGATCTCATCATCCAGGTCAGCCTGGATCACATCGATTCCAAGCTTCTGCAGTTCAGTCCGGCTCTGTGTAGTGCGCACCAACGCGCTGACACCTTCACCCTTGCGTTGCGCAAGATGCGCAATTCGACGGCCGATATCGCCGCACCCAATGATTAACATCTTTCTCATGGAGGTTTTAATAATCTATAAAATGCGGGACAATCTCGCAGTTTCTTATAAGATATGCAAGTGTATGAGTAATTATCAGGTAAAAGTACAGCCCCTCGGAAAGCTGTTTTCCGTTCAACAGGGCGAAACCGTACTGGATGCAGCACTCCGCCAAAATATCGGCCTGCCCTATGGTTGCCGCAGTGGAAACTGTGGCACCTGCGAGGTAACCCTGCTCGAAGGTCAGGTCAACTATGCTGATGACGACATTCCCACGGGGCTGGCTGACCCGGACTATAATTGCCTTCCCTGCCAGGCAATCGCCGGCAGCGACCTGGTCATCGAAGCCGAGCTTGTCGAACAGGCGGTTGAAATCCAGCCGCATCTCATGCCATGCAAAGTGCAGAGCCATGAACAACTCTCCCATGATGTCATGCGCCTGCTATTAAAGCTGCCTGAGAATCAACGCCTGCAGTTTCTGGCGGGGCAGTACCTGGATTTTATTCTTCCCGGAGGAGAGCACCGCGCCTTCTCCATCGCCAATGCACCGCATGATGACGAGTTGATCGAACTGCATATCCGCCATATCGAAGGCGGCAAGTTCACGGATTTTGTGTTTGACTCCATGAAGGACAAAACCGTACTGCGCATCGAGGCGCCGCTGGGAACATTTACACTGCGCGAAGAGTCACAGCGTCCAATCCTGATGATCGGCGGTGGCACCGGTTTCGCGCCGTTGAAGAGCATGATTGAACACGCCATTTATGTTGGCGTCAGCCGTCCCATTACGCTCTACTGGGGGGTGCGCGCCGAACGCGATCTCTATCTTCCTGATCTGCCCCAACAGTGGTCGCAGCAGCATGACAACTTCTCGTTTACCCCTGTGCTCTCAGAGCCCGATACCCCGTGGCAGGGCCGCAGCGGCTTTGTGCACCAAGCTGTGATGCAGGATATCGACAATATCAGCGATTATGATGTTTATATGACCGGCCCTCCGGTGATGGTAAATGCCGCTGCCGCTGCCTTTGAAGCGGCCGGACTCAGTCGTGAACAGATGTTTTCCGACTCTTTTGAATATGGCGCTCAAAATGACAAATAATAGCCCGGGCATGGCAAACTTCAGGGGCACCACGATTCTCTCCGTGCGCCGCAACGGCCGCGTCGTCATCGGCGGCGATGGCCAGGTGACGCTTGGCCAGACCGTCATGAAGGGCAATGCGCGCAAGGTCCGCAGGCTCTACAAGAACCAGGTGCTGGCCGGATTTGCAGGCGCCACCGCTGACGCCTTCACGCTGTTCGAGCGTTTCGAGGGGAAGCTCGAGAAACACAGCGGCCACCTGGTGCGTGCCGCTGTGGAGATGGCCAAGGACTGGCGCACCGACCGCATGCTGAGACGACTCGAAGCACTGCTGTGCATCGCCGACAAGAACGCCTCGCTGATCATCTCCGGCACCGGTGATGTCATCGAACCGGAAAACAGCCTCATGGCGATCGGCTCCGGCGGAGCCTATGCCCAGGCTGCCGCTGCCGCATTACTGGAAAACAGCGATCTCTCTGCCAGCGAGATCGTCGAGAAAGGGCTGCATATTGCTGCCGACATCTGTGTTTATACCAATCACAATCTTGTCATCGAAGAACTTGAAACGGAAGATTGATGTCTGAAATCACCCCCAAAGAGATCGTCAAAGAACTCGACAAACATATTATTGCGCAGCAGGATGCCAAAAGAGCTGTCGCAATTGCCCTGCGCAACCGCTGGAGGCGTATGCAGGTTGACGACACCCTGCGCAACGAAATCACCCCCAAGAACATCCTCATGATCGGCCCCACCGGCGTCGGAAAAACCGAGATCGCACGCCGCCTGGCAACGCTCGCAAATGCACCATTCATCAAGGTAGAAGCCACAAAATTCACCGAAGTTGGCTATGTCGGCCGCGAAGTTGACTCGATCATACGCGATCTCGCCGACTCCGCCGTCAAGATGGCTCGCGTCGTCGAGATGGAGAATGTGCGTGACCAGGCGCATCTGGCCGCGCAGGAGCGGGTACTGGACGTACTGCTGCCAAGCCCTTCAGCCGCGACCTGGGAACAGGATAGCGAGCCAGCTGAACAACAGGAGTCACCGACTCGCACCAAATTCCGCGAGAAACTGCGCAATGGCGAACTCGATGATAAGGAGATTGAGATCGAGGTCAGTGCGCCCCAGGTCGGCGTTGAGATCATGGCGCCTCCGGGCATGGAGGAGATGACCAACCAATTGCAAGACCTGTTCAAGAGTAATGCAGGCGGGCGCACCCGCAAGCGCAAACTGTCGGTCAAGGAGGCGCTCAAACTGCTCGAAGATGAAGAGGCTGAAAAACGCATCAACGAAGAGGAACTCAAGCTCAACGCCATCGACAATGTCGAGCAAAACGGCATTGTGTTTCTCGATGAGATCGACAAGGTGTGCGCCCGCAGCAGCGGCGGTCAGGGGGGCGGCGCTGACGTCTCGCGTGAAGGTGTGCAGCGCGACCTGCTGCCGCTCGTCGAGGGAAGCACCATCTCGACCCGCCACGGCATGGTCAAAACCGACCACATCCTGTTTATTGCGTCAGGCGCATTCCACCTCAGCAAACCCTCCGATCTCATTCCGGAACTACAGGGACGCCTGCCGATTCGCGTTGAGCTGCGCGCCCTCACAGCAGAAGACTTCATCCGCATTTTGACTGAACCCGATGCCTCTCTGACCGAGCAGTACCAGGCGCTGATGCAGACGGAAGGGCTTGATCTACGCTTTGACGA
>JAUVEG010000201.1 GCA_030594925.1 Gammaproteobacteria bacterium | reverse complement strand
AAGCGCATGCGCACATCATCCAGAAAATGTCGATTGATCTCATAGATGATCTCCAGGTGCCGCGGCAGCAGGCTGCCAAAGAGATCCAGCGGCCAGGTTTCGAGCGCCTCGGGAAGCAGGGTGTGGTTGGTATAGGCAAAGGTATTGCGGGTAATTTCCCAGGCCTGATCCCAACCCATCTCATAGTCGTCAATAAATAGCCGCATCAGTTCGGGAATGGCAATCGAAGGGTGGGTGTCATTGAGCTGGGCGACAAACTTGTGGTGAAAACCCTCAAGATTCTCATTTTGCTGCAGATGCAGACGGATCATATCCTGGAGCGAACAGGAGACAAAAAAGTATTGCTGTTTGAGACGCAGTTCCTTACCAACCACCGCCTCGTCGTTGGGATAGAGCACCTTGCTGATATTCTCCGCCGCCACCTTCGCCTCGACAGCGCCGTAGTAGTCGCCCTGGTTGAAGGCCTGGAAATCGAAAGATTCACTCGCCTGGGATGACCACAATCGCAGCAGGTTGGTGTTATTGACGCCAAACCCGAGGATGGGAGTGTCATAGGCGACCCCCATGATCTCCAGGTCAGGAATCCAATTGACCCGCAAGTTGCCATCGGCATCGCTATAGTGGTCTGTATGACCACCGAATTTTACCGGGTAACGCAGCTTGGGACGAGGCAACTCCCAGGGATTGCCGTTGCGCAGCCACAGATCGGAGATCTCGACCTGCCAGCCGTTATGGATCTCCTGGTCGAAGATGCCGTATTCGTAGCGGATACCGTAACCAATCGACGGGATCTGCAGGGTCGCGAGAGAGTCAAGATAACAGGCGGCAAGACGCCCCAGTCCGCCATTGCCAAGACCCGGCTCCTCCTCCTGATCGAGCAGTTCATCGAGATTCAGGCCAATGATCTCCGCCGCCTCACTGGCCTCGTCATAGATGCCAAGGTTGATCATATTGTTGGCAAGATGCGGGCCAAGCAAAAATTCTGCCGAAAAATAGCACACTGTGCGCGCCTGTTTTTTCTTGTATGTCTGCGCCGTCTTGATCCAACGGCCCCACAGACGGTCGCGCACCGTGTATGCGCCGGCCTTGTAGAGATCATGGTATGTTGCTACGTCTGGATGTTTGCCCTGCACATACAGCAGGTTGTCCTGAAAGGCGCGTTTCAAAGCGTCCACACTCATACCGGTGCGGGTATGTTCGTGCTCGTTGAGAGGTTTGGTGTTGTAGGGTTGTTTTTTCATGGCTTACATACCTTGGTGTGCGATAGTTTCTTAAAAGAATAATAAACCACGGAACACACTGAAGACACGGAAAAAGAACAAAATATTAATTCCGTGTTGTCCGTGTGTTCCGTGGTTAAAAAAAGTATGTAGGGTGGTACAAGCGGAGCACATCCCAACATGATGATGGCTGAAGCAATCATGCACCAGCGGCATCCTTGTCCAGCAGGATATCAACTGTATCATGAGCGCCAATGTTCGCAATGGGAAGATCCTCCCCCTGCTTCCAGCGGATCACTGCCTCTTTTTTTCCCGCCCCTGTCACCAGGATGAGAAGCTCACTGCAGTCACTCAGTGCAGTGCGGCTCAGGCTTACCCTGTCAGGCGGAGGCTTGGGCGCATCATGCACAGCATGCACCAGTTCACTCTCAGAGTGAATCTGTCCGGGAAAAAGACTGGCGGTATGCCCATCCTCTCCCATGCCCAGCAGCACCATATCGAAGGGTACAGCATCAGCAACCAGCAAGCTGTAAGCAGAAGCCCCTGCTGCAGCGCCCTGCTCGGCCGGAATGGGATGAATATTTTCATCTGGAATCATGACATGATCGAGCCAGGCGGAAGCGGCCATGACACTGTTGCGCTCTGCATCTTCCACCGGCAGACAGCGTTCGTCACCGAAATAGATGCGCCACTTTGCCCAGTCAGTGTCTGCATCGACAAGCAGACGATAGGTTGATTCGGGAGTACTTCCGCCGGCCAGCACGATGGAGAAACTGCCTTTCGCAGTAATCGCCCTGTCAGCAGCTGTTAATATACGCCGCGCCGCTTCATGCGCCACACCTGATGCGTCATTGAACAGATGTAAATACGGGGACAGTATACTTATTTCCTCTTTCACAATAGTGACTGCTTTCTGGAAATACCGAAGAAATAAGTATACTGTCCCCGCATTTATTTCTTCTCGTGATGACCGCCAAACTGGTAGCGCATGGCGGAGAGCAGTTTGTCGGCAAAATCGGTTTCACCCTGGGAGGTAAAGCGGTTGAACAACGCCGCAGTCAATACATGTGCCGATGTTCCGGTTTCGATGGCGGCCATGCTGGTCCAGCGTCCCTCTCCGGAGTCTGATACCCGTCCAGAGAAGTTGGAGAGATCCGGGCTCTCCTTCAGCGCGATGGCGGTAAGATCGAGCAGCCAGGAAGCGACCACGCTGCCACGTCTCCACACCTCCGCCACTTCGGCGGTATCGATATCGAACTGGAAATTTTGCGCATCACGCAAGGGCGCGGTCTCGGCATCTGCTGAATGATCTTCTTTGCCGATATTGGCATGTTTTAGGATATTGAAGCCTTCGGCATAGGCTGCCATGATGCCGTATTCGATGCCGTTATGCACCATCTTGACAAAGTGCCCGGCGCCATTGGGACCGCAATGCAGGTAACCCTGCTCGGAACGGCTGGCATCGCCCTCGCGTCCCGGCGTGCGGTCTATCTCACCCATGCCCGGAGCAATGGTTTTAAAAATCGGATCAAGGTGAGAAACAACCTCATCCTCACCGCCAATCATCAGGCAATAGCCTCTCTCCAGGCCCCATACCCCGCCGCTGGTGCCGACATCGACGTAGTGCAGCCCCTTGTCGCTGAGGGCATTGGCGCGCAGGATGTCATCCTTGTAGTAGGAGTTGCCGCCATCGATGATGATGTCATCAGAGTCCATGCGTGCAGACAGGTCATCGACGACAGTATCGACAACGGCAGCCGGCACCATGATCCATACGGCCCTGGGAGGGGCCAGCTTGCTGATAAAATCATCGAGATCGGCAGCGCCTGTGGCGCCTGCGCTCTCAAGTTCCGCAACGGCTTCCGGCGACCTGTCATAGACCACGCACTGATGCCCGTCGTTCATCAGGCGGCGCACCATATTGGCCCCCATACGACCCAAACCAAGCATACCTATTTGCATATCATTTCCTGTTTGATGGGTTTTGTTTTATCCACAGATGAAAAACGTCAAATGTTTTGTCTTTCAGGCGCGGCTATAGATGTTGTGAGTTTGTGGAGTACGCCCAACCATTTTCAGTGCAATGCGTTCCACTTATTGACACCCTACTGTATTGACTCTACACATCGTGTCATCTCGATACAGGAGAGATCATGGAGGACTCAACGTCTCTAAAAATCCCATTCTTTTATCCGTGTTTATCTGTGTGCATCTGTGGATAAAAATGTCTTTTCAGTTCCCCGGGCCGCCGCTGTGGATCAGCTCATAGTAGAGTTTTTCGAGCTCCTGCTTGTGTTTGGTCTCTTCGTTGGCGAGAAACTCAAACAGATCGTGAATCGCTCCGGGTTCAGTGCTGTCGGCAAGTTCGCGGTACTGCTTCATGGCGGCGTCTTCACGTCCCATGGCATACTGCAAGATCGCCTGGTCATCGATGTTGTCACCCAGGTCCGGCAGCTGGATATAGTCGGAGAAGCGCCGATCTTCGACCGGCGTCTGAATCTGCTGCTTGACCTGCTCTTCAATCGAGGGGTCTTCAGCGAGACTGGTGAAGAGAAAAAAGTGCTCCTTCTCCTCGACTGCCAACTCTTCCACCAGCCAGCGCATGTTCTTGCTGACCTTTGGA
>JAUVEG010000080.1 GCA_030594925.1 Gammaproteobacteria bacterium | reverse complement strand
GCCTCTTCGATGACGGGATGATAGAAAGGCATCTGCAGCACTTCTCCAACTGTCAGTTGCTGCTCGATCGCCCAGTTGAGCAGATGTGCAAGGTTCTCACCTTTGGGTGCGATCATTTCACAACCGAGCAGTTTACCTGACTGCCTGTCGGCATAGACGCGCAACAGTCCCTTGTTCTTGCCCATGATCAGTGCGCGGCCAACGGGTCCGAATGCGATTTGTCCGATTGCCGTGGTATCAGGATCGAGTTGTTCAAAACGTGCGCCGATATGGCAGATATTGGGATCACAAAAGACGATGTTCAAAGGCGTCTTGCGACGAAAAGGGGTTATCTCATCTGCAACAGCATTGTAGCCGGCAATGCGCCCGTCATCTCCTGCCTCGTGCAGCAGCGGGCGCTCGCCATCGACATCTCCGGCAATAAAAACCGGCAGTTCTGCAACCTGCATGGTGTTGGGGTTGAAAAGCGGGATGCCGTTGTCTCCCAGCGGGATGCCGGAGGCTTGCAGATTGAGTGATTCCAGATTAGGGGTTCGGCCCATAGCAACCAGTACCTTGTCGACAGTGGCGCTGTTGTCACCTGCAGTCACGAGCAATTTTCCGGATTCAGTTTCACTGATCTCTACGGCGGCCCCCAGCCACAGGGGATACTCCTTGCCAATGATCCCTATCGCCGCCTTGTTGACCTCGGGATCGGAGAGTCCGCCGATGTTCTCTGCCATGTCGATGCCAACGACATCGATGCCAAGGCGGTGTAGAGATTGTCCAAGTTCCAGACCGATGACGCCGAGGCCGATAACCGCCATGGAGGAGGGGAGGTCATCCTGCTCAAAGAAGTCATCGGTGGTCAAGATACGATCACCAAATGCTCTCCAGGCATCGGGAATGATGGGCGTTGAGCCGGTTGCGATAATGATCTTGTCGGCCTGGATGCGCTCATCGTTTACTTCGAGAACGTTGGGTTCGACAAATCGGGCGTAACCTTCGATAAACTCGTCACCCATATTGTCCGTGCTGTTGGAGAGTACGCGATCGACAAAAGTATCACGCAAGTCCTGCACATGCTCCATCGCTTCAGCCGTATCGATAGACATCTGCTGATGGCCATCGATTCCATAGCGGCCAAAGATACTCCTGCGGTGGTAGTCTTCAGCAACCTGGATGATCGCCTTGGACGGCATGCAGCCTACCCGCGCACATGTCGTTCCGGCTTCACCGCCGTTGATCAGCACAAACGATTTGCCTGACGGTTTGACCTTTCCAAGTGCATAGAGGCCCGCACTGCCTGAACCAATAATCGCAACATCAACTTTACGTTCTTTCACGTTATTCCCTCGAGATTGAAAAATATTTGTGATTATACGGTGAAACAGCTATACAAAAGCCTGATTCTGGTATAGATTTAGCTCACGACTTGATTTTCACTCGAAGAGCAGGTCGTACAGGGAGAGATAATCAATATAAGAGGGATTTATTATGAAAATCGTACGTATTCTATCCATCGCTTTTTTTCTGCTCGCCGCAACGCCCGTTCTTGCTGAAGTGGTCAATATCAACAAGGCTGACGCAGCTGCACTCGCAGAAAATCTCAATGGCATCGGCATGGTTAAAGCGAAAGAGATCGTCAAATACCGTGACACTAATGGAAAATTCGAATCAATCGAGGAGTTGAGTAATATCAAGGGAATTGGTGAAAAAACCGTTGAAAAGAACCGCGACAGCATGTCGCTGAGTAAAGGCGTAACCCAGGTGGAAGTCAGGGTTGCAAAAAAATCATCCGGGGAAGAATAGCCTGAATTAACAGGACTATCATCCACTCCCTGGAAAAGACCGGCATGAAAGTGCCGGTTTTTTTTGTTTGGCTGAAAGTCTCGCTATTTTTATCTGTTTTGCTATGCTCTCTCTGGTTTAATCAACAATTTCAGGTGGAATAACAGATGAACGAACATCCGGAAGATGCAGGCCTTCTCGCAGTACTATTGGAGAGAGGAGAAAAACAGCGACTCCCCAGGGCGCTTGATTTAAAAGAGAAGGTGGATCGGGGGGAGTTGCTCGACGATTTTGATATCGAGTTCCTGGAAGATGTTTTTGAATCATTTTCTGAGAACAAGGCATTGATTGACAGACATCCGGAATATCAGGAGATGGTTGCACGCATGGCATCCATTTATACCAACATCATGGATAAAGCCGCTGAGAACGAAAAGGCCGCATCGAAATAAAATAGTGGGTTTTGTCATCTCGAACGAATGTGAGAGATCTTATTTATTTATCAATCAATTAAGATTTCTCCTTTCAGTCGAAATGACAGCTTTTGAGGGTTTTGTAAGAACCTCATATACTTGAATATCCACGGGCTCAGCGTTTATTGTAATCCCAAATCATCTCACAAGGCCTTCTACCATGAAAATTTTGACACCAACTCTTCTACTTGCTGCTGCAATCAGCGCTTCTTCCGTGATCGATGCTGCGATGCCGGCAAACAAATCACTCGAAAGTAGCGAATGGCAGCTTGAAGGTTATGCAGATGCATCCTGTAAAATGCAACAGCTCTTGCCTGAAAGTTCAATTCACGCCATCTTTACTGACGGCAAACTGCATGGCAGCGGCGGCTGTAACCAATATTCCGGAGAGTACAGATCTACACCGGAGAACAAGCTCTCTATCTCTGACAGGATTGCATCGACCATGATGGCCTGTGTTCCTCCGGTTTCACAGCAGGAGCAGCGCTATCTCTCACTGTTGCCAAAAGTCACTCACTACCAGCTCAAGGATGATGCTCTGCTGCTGATGAATGCAGAGAATCTCCCCATACTCCATTTCGTTGCACATCAGACAGCCACTCTCGAAAACACCCAATGGCAAGCTAGCGGCATCAATAATGGTAAAGGCGGAGTTGTAGCTTCCCTGGCAACACATCTGACAACAGCGCGTTTTGAAGAGGGGAGAGTCAGTGGAAACGCCGGCTGCAACAATTTTTCAGCTTCCTATACGATTAGCGGCAATAATTTGACCATTGGCGCGGCGATGACAACCAGAAAGTTATGCGCGGAACCTGCCGGCATCATGGATCAGGAGCAGCAGTTCCTACATGCGCTGAAAAAGACGCATACTTATAAATTAGGAAGGGATCGTCTTCAGTTGCGTGATGAAAAAGGGTCTCTGCTGGTTCGGTTTGCCGTGCAGAATGCAAATGATGTCAAATGAAAGGGAAGGGGATGACAACAACAATCGTAACTATTCAGCATCTTGTTAAATGAGCTAACAAATAGCACTATTGCTCAAATTCGTCTATATTTGAGCAATAATATAATCATACTTTCAAAATAGCCGTTAAATGAGCACTTATTCACTGGCAGACTTTCCACCTGCACTGAACCTTGAAACTGAGGCGGTGCTGCGTGCACTGGTGCTGGCGCACCGCCATCTGGCGGAGTTGAAGGGTGTTGCACGTACCATACCGAATGAGGGGTTGCTGATTTCCACGCTGTCATTGCAGGAGGCACAGAGCAGTTCAGAGATCGAGAACATCATTACGACCCAGGACGCGCTCTATAAATATCAGATCCAGCCACAGCGTGCTGACCCGGTTAGCAAGGAGGTGGCGCATTATGTTGAAGGAGTGGATATCGGATTTCGGCAGGTGCGACAGCATGGGCTGCTGACACTGAATACTATTCTGGCGGTACAGTCTGCACTGGAAGGCAACGATGCCGGTTTCCGCAAAACACCCGGCAGGGTGTTGAAAAACGAGCAGAGTGGCGAAGTCGTTTATGAGCCGCCGTCTCCTGAGCAGGTTCCGGAACTGATGTCTGCACTGGAGCAGTTTGTTCATGATGAGAGTGAACTGGATCCGCTGGTGCGTATGGCGCTGGTTCACCATCAGTTTGAAAGCATCCATCCATTTTATGATGGCAACGGTCGCACGGGCCGTATCATCAATATCCTCTATCTGGTCAAGGAGGGTTTGCTGGATACGCCGATCTTGTACCTGAGCCGTTACATCAGCCAGACCAAGACAACCTATTACCAGGTTTTGCAGCAGGTGCGTGACCACAATGAGTGGGAGCAGTGGTTGCTTTATATGCTTCGTGGTGTTGCCTTGACCGCACGCCACACCACCTGGTTGGTGGAGGGTATCAGTGCCTTGCTGCAACGGCACAAACAACGCATTCGATCTGATTATAAATTTTACAGCCAGGATTTGATTAACAATATTTTCCGCCACCCTTATACCAAAGTGGCTTTTCTGGAGCGGGATCTTGGTGTGTCACGCGCCACTGCAACCCGCTATCTGGATGCGCTGGCTAAGGGCGGGGTGCTGCAGAAACATAAATTGGGCCGTGAGAACTACTACATCAATCAGGCATTGGTAAATTTGTTATTTGATCTTCCAGATTTGGACGATGGGGAGATATGAAGACGGATGAACACAAAATAGCCAACGGCGTGCAGTCTCTGAAGAGATGATGCAATATTCGGCAAGCTTGAGTGATACACAATTTGACCGAAAACGGTTAAATCGCCCGAATAGGCACGAAAGAGGGTTTCGCTGAAATCGCACACAGTTCAAGGCATCTCGATAAAAGTGACCACATGCAATTGCGCATAATGTATATTATGTTAAATCACACTTACCGGTAAATATCCGGGATCCACACTCTCCACGAAACTGAGCAGTTCCCATTACTCCCCTCTTCAGGCATTCAAATTCTGAGTTCAGCACACCACAGGCAGAAATTGTAATCAGCCGCAATATTGTATTTGGCTTCCGGATAAGATAGATTCTTCTTATTAATGACATATAGGCGCCAGGAATACTTATGCAAATTCACCTCGTAGAAGAAACTAAAATCCAGATGTCTGACTTTGAAGAAGACGAAATTGAGATCTCACTGGAGACTGAGGCGCACTACTTCGGCGCCATGCCGATGTTTGTCGCTTCACTGGGACGTTGTACATTTGCAGTGCTTGAGAGCTACTCCATGCGCCTGGACCTGCCCGTGGACGACATCAGCATGGAGTTGAGTTGGGAGTATGGCAGCAAACCAACCCGTATCAGTGATATCGAGATGGACATCAGCTGGCCGGAACTGCCTGACAAGCGCGTCAAGGCGGTAGAGAGAGCCGCGCATCTGTGCACAATTCACAATACCATCAACCAGTGTGTCGATATCGTGACCAAGGTGAATGCGCCTTAAAGAAAAAGAAAAGGTTTTAGGTTGTTAAGTTTTAGGTTTTAGGTAATTTTCTAACCTAAAAACAAATAGATAGCTCATATTTTTAATGTATTACATTAATTTTTTTCACGCACCCCATCAGATTTGATGTGATGACTCTCTTCAACAACTCAATTGCCTGTGGCCTGGTGAAACTGCTTCTCCATGCCAGTGCAACGGTACGTTGCGGCTGTTCTCCTTTGAAACGACGAATCTGCAGCAGACGCCGGGAGAATTTATCAGCCCCTGCTGCCGAGCATGGAAGTACCGTTATCCCGAGCCCCGAGGCCACCATATAGCGAATGGTTTCAAGCGAGCCTCCCTCGATGCTGCTCTGGATCGAATCGCCCAGGACTCCGCTGTGCCCGCACTCCTTGCAAAATTCCAGAATCTGATCCCTGAAACAGTGCCCCTTGCCAAGCAGCAGGACTGACTCGTTCTGCAGTTGACTGGTTTCGATGGACTCTTCTGCAGAGAGCGGATGTGAGGATGGCAGCAGCACGACGAAAGGTTCATCATAAAGTGCAGCAGTTTCAATGCCGGATTCAGAGAATGGCAGTGAAATGATGATTACATCAAGTTCGCCATGCTTGAGTTTTTCCGACAATGTTGCTGTGTAATTCTCTTCGATGGCGAGTTGCAAACCAGGTGCCTGCTCCGCCAGGTCAGGAATGAGTCCGGGAAAGAGGTAGGGGCCGATTGTATGTATCGCGCCTATTCTAAGCGGCCCGGAGAGCTGATCCCTGCCCTGCTCGCAGAGCTGCCTGATCTTGTTGGTCTCCTCCAGAACGCGTTGCGCCTGTTCAACGATCTTCATGCCGGGATCGGTAACAGTGATCTTTCCCTTGCCGCGTTCAAAAATGGCGACTTCAAGTTCATCCTCCAGTTTTCTGACAGCAACACTGAGAGTCGGCTGACTCACAAAGCAGGACTTCGCGGCACGTCCGAAATGGCGTTCCCGGGCAACAGCGATAATGTAGCGAAGTTCAGTCAGGGTCATGGGGAAGGTTTTAAGTTTTAGGTTGTTAGGTTTTAGGTGTCCGTGCATTTAATTAAACTATAGCAGAAATCATGATGAATGACTGTCAAAGAAGAAAATAACTATTACGCCCCAAGCTCAAGGGTGTAATAACCATAGCGATTGGGCCTTCCCATGCGGCGCAATGCCCGTTGGTTATTGACGC
>JAUVEG010000183.1 GCA_030594925.1 Gammaproteobacteria bacterium | reverse complement strand
GTTGGAGACTTGCAGCGCTCGATCACTTTCTATACCGAATTGCTGGGTATGAAACTGCTGCGCCGGAAGGATTACCCTGACGGCAGGTTCACCCTGGCTTTTCTTGGTTATGGCGACGAGTCAGCCAATACGGTTCTGGAGTTAACCTATAATTGGGACGTTGAGAGCTACGAGATTGGAACGGCTTTCGGCCATATCGCCCTGGAGGTCGATGATGTCTACGAGGCGACTGATGCGCTCAACAAGCGTGGTGGAAAAGTGATCAGGGAAGCTGGACCGATGAATGCCGGAACAACCATCATCTCCTTTATCGAAGACCCGGATGGCTACCAGATCGAATTGATCGGCAAAAAATAAGATAACTATTCAGCTTGTTGATATATTTTCCATGCAAGTCACTGTTTTCGGGTGTATCTGCTGGAAACGTAGGAGGCAAGGACGCCGACTCGAGCCTACATGGATGTATTCACGGCGTTTTCCGGAAGATATGCCTGGAAACAGTGACGAATTAGCAGGTACTGAATAGTTACAAAATAACTGCTATTCGCTCTTGTCCCGTTCGATCATGGCATAGGCTGAGTGGTTGTGGATGGATTCAAAATTTTCGGCCTCCACCTTGTAGGCTGTGATGCGCTCATCCTCATTCAGACGGACAGCAACATCGCGCACCATATCTTCGACAAATTTCGGGTTGTTGTAGGCGCGCTCGGTGACGTGCTTCTCGTCGGGGCGTTTCAGCAGGCTGTAGAGCTCACTGGAAGACTCGCTCTCCACCAGGTCGATAACATCTTCAATACCGAAGAAGTCGGCAGCACACACGGTCACGGTGACGTGAGAGCGCTGGTTATGCGCACCAAAATCGGAGATCTTCTTGGAGCAGGGGCAGAGGCTGGTTACAGGCACCACCACCTGCGTGTACATCTCTGGAACACCGTCGCGAACCTCTCCGATCAGGGAGACTTCATAATCCATCAGACTTTCAACGCCGGAGACAGGAGCCTTCTTGTTGACAAAGAAGGGAAAGCTCATCTCGATATGGCCAACTTCTGATTCAAGTAGCTGCGCCATCTCCATCAGCATATCCTTAAAAGATGAGACGGTGATCTCGCGTTCGTGATTATTCAGGATCGCCACGAAGCGGGACATGTGGGTGCCTTTGAAATTATGCGGTAGATAGACGTACATATTGAAAGTGGCAATCGTATGCTGCTCACCTTCGCTGCGGTCCCGCACACGCACGGGATGGCGGATATCCTTGATGCCTACTTTGTTGATGGCAATCTGCCTGGTATCGGCACTGCCCTGAACGTCTTCGATTTGCTCTGCCACTTGCGTTTCTCGATTTATCATGCTGCTGGGGTTGTCCCACAGGACGGACAATTCTACAGTGAACAGCGGCAGATGTCAGTCCTGAAAAGAGAGACAATCAGTCATGTGATAACTTCAGCGGTAACTTTTCAAAAAGTCCGTGGTAAAAAACGATGGATTGAGAGGTTTGCGGGCAACCCCTTAATAGGAGCGGTGAATGATCAATTGCGCGAGTTCACGCAGTGGATCGGCGCGTTCGTCGAATGAATCCAGAGCCGCTATGGCATCATCATAGAGTTGAGCAGCCCTTTCACGCGCCTGTGAGAGTCCCAGCAGCGAGGCGTAGGTGGTTTTTTGCTGCGCGGCATCCTTTCCTCCTGTTTTGCCGAGACTTTCGGTGTCGCCGGTAATGTCGAGAATATCGTCAACGATCTGGAATGCCAGGCCGATGCACTTGCCATAGTGATCAAGCTGCTGCAGCTGCTGCCTCTCTCCTGAAGCCGCCATGGCGCCCATCAGCACACTGGAGCGAATCAGCGCCCCTGTTTTGTGGATATGGAGATTTTCCAGCTCTGGCAGTGTCAGGCCGTTGCCGGTGGCCGTCAGGTCCATCACCTGCCCTCCCGCCATGCCGTGTGATCCGGATGCGCTGGCCAGCGTCGCTATTATTTTCAGACGCATGGTTTCATTGATATCGCTGTCACACAGTATCTCAAATGCAAGGGACTGCAGTGCATCGCCAGCAAGTATTGCGATGGCTTCTCCAAATTTGACATGGCATGTCGGCTGTCCGCGACGCAGGTCATCATCATCCATTGTCGGCAGATCATCATGAATCAGCGAGAAGACATGAATAAACTCCACTGCGCAGGCCGGCTTATCCAGAATCCCGGGTGTCGCGCCGAACGCGTAGCCTGCCGCATAAACAAGCAGGGGACGAATGCGTTTCCCCGGCGTCATCACGGAGTAGTGCATCGCCTCATGCAGTTCGAGCGGCAGGCGCTGCAGCGATGGCAGGTGCTGTCGCAGAGCCACTTCAATGCGGCTCTGACTGGTGTTCAGATAACTGCTGTTATTGATCACTGCTCGAAAGGCTCCCTCTCCGAGTCAGCTGTCGGGCTGCTCAGCATGGAGACCTTTTGCTCGGCAGCCTGCAATGACTCCTGGCAGTGGCGCGTCAATGCGATGCCGCGCTCAAAAGATTGGAGGGACTCATCCAGAGAGAGATCACCTCTCTCCATGACCTCTACCAGCTGCTCAAGTTCTGCCAGCGCCTGTTCAAAGGGGGTATTATCAGCTATTGTTGTGTCGGATTTTTTTCTGCTCACCGGATACGATTCTCTTGTTTGAAGTCTGCTATGCTGCAGGGTTATTATTGTAATGTTACATGAATTTGGAAGAAAAAGATGATGCGACTGTTTCTGTTTTTACTGTTTGTTGTAGTGACGCCATCCCTCTATGCGGATGACGTGACGGATCCTTATGACCGTTTTCGGGGTGAGAATGATCGTGATAAATTTGATTTTGATGACTCTCTAGTGGCTCCCTGGAAGGAGAAAATGGGGGCAATCCCTGCTGTTTCACTACAGGCGTTGACAAAGTTGACCATTGATCATGGGCCAATTGGCGCATCGCTCTATCTGGATCAGGACTCGATTCAGATGAATAAAAAAGACCGCATGGTGCGTTACTGGATCGCGATCAAGAGTGGTGATCGTATCAGCAGCCTCAACTATGAGGGATTGCGCTGCTCAACAGGTGAATATCGCAGCTATGCCTATGCCAGTCCGCGAAACAGCACGCAGATTATGCCTCTGAAAAATTCCCGCTGGAGATCCACGAAACAGGGAGGAACCAGGGATTACCATCAGGAGCTTGCCAAAAACTATCTCTGCAGCAACGGCGTGCCACGCACCCTGGAAGGGATCAGGGCTTCTCTCGGCGGCAACTACAAACTCCATAGTCCCTATTCGCAGATACTTGATTATGATGAGTAATCCTGAATGAGCAACTATGATGCGTCCGCCATTGAGGTGCTCAGTGGTCTCGATCCGGTGCGCAAGCGTCCCGGTATGTATACCGATACCACGCGGCCGAATCACCTCGCCCAGGAGGTGGTGGACAACAGTGTCGATGAGGCGATCGCCGGTTTTGCAAAGCATATCGAGGTGATCCTGTTCAAGGATGGCTCTCTGCAGGTGCGCGATGACGGACGCGGCATGCCGGTTGATATCCATCCGGAGGAGGGAGTCTCCGGAGTTGAAGTGATTCTCACCAAACTCCATGCCGGTGGAAAATTTTCTGACAAGAGCTACCAGTTTTCAGGTGGTTTGCACGGTGTTGGCATCTCTGTTGTCAATGCGCTCTCCACGCACCTGGAGGTGTGGGTTAAACGTGATGGCAAGGAGTACAACATCGCTTTTGCAAGCGGCGAGAAGGCATCCGAGCTCGAGGAGATCGGAACAGTCGGCAAGCGCAACAGCGGAACCACCCTGCGTTTCTGGCCGGATGCGGCATATTTTGACTCAAGCAAATTCTCTGTTCGACAGCTTGTACACCTGTTGCGCGCCAAAGCGGTGCTTTGTCCGGGCCTGCGCATCAGCTTCAAGGATGAAAACAGCGGTGATAAGAGTGAATGGTATTACGAAGACGGGTTGTGCGACTATCTGGTCGACTCATTGCATCAGAGTGTGCGCCTTCCCGAGGAGCCTTTTGTTGGTGATCTGTCAGGCAACAGGGAGGCGGCAAGCTGGGCGATTGCGTGGTTGCCGGAAGGAGGCGATGCGGTTACAGAGAG
>JAUVEG010000058.1 GCA_030594925.1 Gammaproteobacteria bacterium | reverse complement strand
GCCTGCAGGCGGATATTTGTGCTTGCATCTGTGAGTGCGACCTC
Organism: Gammaproteobacteria bacterium; assembly: GCA_030594925.1. Classification (GTDB taxonomy): domain Bacteria; phylum Pseudomonadota; class Gammaproteobacteria; order Chromatiales; family Chromatiaceae; genus Sva-25. The sequence goes on along the minus strand of JAUVEG010000058.1, from coordinate 7,333 downwards.
GCTGAGCAATGCGGGTCGCTGGATCTCTTCAAGCGCCTGCAGGCGCACCTCGGGAGAGTTGCTGTGGCGAATCAGATACTCACTCATCTCAATGTTGCCGTGCTCTTTCAGCACGCTTTGGGTCTGTTCCACAGATTTGGCATCTTCACTCTGTGCAAGCAGGTAGCAGAGGCGTCTGCCGGCAGCCCGGGATACCGATGAGTCAGTGTCACTCTCTGCGATATCAAGCAGCAGAGTGATATCGGTAATGCGCCGCAATACCTGACGGCGAATACCGGTATCCGCATCCTGACGAACGACCTCGATAAGATTGGGGTCGTCAGCCGACAGCAGCTGAACTGCTTCGGCGCGAATATCCCGGTTTCGATGCCGCCATTTTGGCCGGATTAACTTACGCCACATGAGAGTCCTGTTTTTGCATAAAAAGAGTCAGCGCAAGTAGACTGTCTCTGCACTCAGTTGTCAAGGAGGTGTTGTTACGCAAGCTCCAAATAAATCGAGGGGATGGGGGGTCGGGGGAAGGGAAAACAAAGTAGCCAATATAACCTACTGACAGTTGGCCCTTCCCCCGTAGAAAAACTTGCAGGAATGCTTTGATCGAAGCGCGCAGCGATTCGTTCAGGGCATTCTTAACTGAACATCATCAACAGATTATTCAGAAATCTACGTCCGTGCTCTGTCGCCCTCAGCACTTCCGGGTTCTGCTCCATCAATCCCGCCCGTCTGGCATGCAGCAGGCGGGGCTGAATGGCTTGCAGAGAGAGTCCGGTGCGTTGCTCGAAGGTGGCTGCGGATACGCCGTGATTGAGGCGTAGTACATTCATCATGAATTCCAGAACCAGATCCTCGTCCTGCAACCGGTTTTCGCTGGAGAGCACATCTCCTGAATGGATCGATTCGACATAGGCTGCAGGAGAGCGCTGCTTGCGGCGGCGACTGATATGCCCGTCCGGTGAGGTCAACTTGCCATGTGCACCTGCTCCTATACCGATGTAATCGCCAAATTGCCAGTAGTTCACGTTATGCCTGCACTGATGCTCCTCAGTGGCGAAAGCCGAAATTTCATACTGTTTGAAACCATGCTCTTCGAGCAGCGCAATTCCGGCATCGGAGATCTCCGCCAGTTTCTCATGGGAGGGCAGACTGGCGGGCGGCTGGCTGCTGAAGAGCGTGTTGGGCTCAATGGTGAGTTGGTACCAGGAGAGATGCTGTGGTTTCAGGGCAATGGCCTGCTTCAGATCATCCATCGCCCGGGAAACGGACTGTCCGGGCAGTCCATACATCAGATCGAGGTTGATGTTGTGAAAGCCTGCCTCCGCAGCCAGCTTAAAGGCGTCCAGCGCCTGTTGTGCGCTGTGGATACGTCCGATGCTGTGAAGATGTTCATCATTGAAACTCTGCACGCCGATGGAGAGGCGATTGACGCCAGCCTGGCGGTAGCCGGTAAAAAATGCGGCGTCTGCGGCGCCGGGATTCGCCTCCAGTGTGATCTCTGCCTGAGGCTTCAGCTGTGTCAGTGTGCGAACACCGTCGAGCAGCCGGGTGATGGCCGTGGCGCTGAAGAGGCTGGGGGTGCCGCCGCCGATAAAGATGCTTTCAATCTCGCGGCCGTCGCTCAGGACGGCCTCTATCGAGAGATCCTGTAACAGCGCCTCGATGTATGCGACTTCATTGCTCTCTGCGTCGATATCGACAGGGAGCGCATGGGAGTTGAAGTCACAATAGGGACATTTTTTCACACACCAGGGGATGTGGATATAGAGCGATAGCGGTGGCAGGGTGAGATTCAAAAGAGCCCCTCCTCAGAGAGCGTGTTGCCATCCATCAGCAGAGAGTGGATGGCGGCATTGCCTGATTTGTCCACGGCGATACGCACGCAGATCTGATGCTTGCCGATTGCCTGTTCGATCTCTTTGCCGCTGTTTTCAGGGATGAAGTAATTTTCGATCCCGTAGCTGGTGTGATAGGTAGAGCCCGATATGCGCGTAACCGATCCCTTGATCACAATCTGCTGTTTTTCCAGCGGCTGCTCTTTGCGGGGATTGTGATGGTGAATGGAGAGCACTTTCCAGCTGTTGTCGGGCTGCTCTCCGATGAGGGTGAAAATGACGTCGTTTTTGTGGAACTCCCGGTCGCCGCCGACATCCTCCTGATTGATGCGATGGATGGCTGTTGTGATGATGACATAGTCTCCACGGAACAGGGAGCGGGGATCGACGGGCTCGGCCTTGAGTTCGACGATCTCCCCGGTTTTCAGGGTCCACAGTTTGTTGCCAACCATCCAGGCCAGCGACAGTGTCAGAATCAGCAGCAGTATCAGCAGACGTTTGTTCATTGCGCCGGCTCCTGATGCGACATCCCGGCCAGTAACGAGCGCCGTTTGCGCTCCAGTACGATGGAGATGGCAATAAACAGTGCGCCGCCAATGAGAAAAAAGAGGGAGCGGTCCAGCAGATCCCAGAAAGTATCGAAGTAGCGCGCAGTCAGCCACATGGCAAAAATGAAAAAACCGAGGTTCAGTCGGGAGGCATATCGCTCTGTGGCGGCACCGATAATCAGCCATACCAGGGCAAGGAAAAAGAGCAGGTTAAAGGCAATGGGGTTGAGTTTTCCGCTAATCAGAAAGGCGATGCTCATCAATGCAAAACCAGCTGCAAAGAGTAAACCGAACTTTGTATGCAGTGATGAGCGCTGCTGTGGTTCAAGCTGTTTAAAATCAACAGCAGTGATGGTGATGATCGCTATCAGCATGATGGCTGTATACCACTCTATGCCGCTATTGGTGGCCACAGCTTTGAGAATTGCCGGGAAACTGAGCAACCAGCCGCTCAGCATGGCTGCGATCAGGGAGCAGGATGTGAGGATGTCGCCATAGCGGCGCTCCGCTATCCAGCTGCTCAATACTCTGCCTGTCATTGTCAGCGCAATGGCTGCAAGCAGACCGATCCACACAGGCGCAGAGTTGTCCCCTGCCAATGGGATGAGCACTGTCAGGAACATCCACATCCACAGATAGAAGGCGATCACCAGTAGCGTGAAGGCGGTAAACCACTCTCTGCGGACACTCAGGGTCAGCATCAGGGTAAATGCCGGCAGCCACTGCCAGTGCAGCTGATCAAATGCGAGCATCTCCGTGCCGCTCCAGAGCAGTGATAACGCCACAGCGATAACCATCGATGACTGCGAATGCAGCAGCCATGCAGTGAGGATGCCGCCAGCAGCCCACAGTAACAGGCCATCAGGGAAGTGGGCGCTGATGTGGTAGATTTGCGCAATCAGCATGATGTTGGCGCCAAAGGCAATCACCCCCAGCAACAGCAGCGCCTCTCCTGTTCTCGGCAGGTTTCCTTTGCCGAGACACCAGCCTGCGGCGAGATAACTTCCCCACAAAAATGTCAGCAGTACGCCCAGCCGGGCAAGTTTTGGCATGGCCTCCCAGTTGGCGGCAATAAAGCTGATCAGGCCAACCCCGAGCAACAGTACGCCAATCACCGAGATCAAACGAATTAGCAGCGAAGGCGTGTCGTGCTGATAGCCGGCAAGAATTTTCTGCCGCGCATCGGCTGTGATCCAGCCTGACTCAACCCAGGCGGCTGACTCCTGTTCAAGTCTGTGATGAAGCATATTCCTCCAACACTATATGTCGAGCGGGCAGTTGTCCGTGCGGCATGATATTGCCGATGCTATTCTTCAGCGCGCGCATTCAGGTAGGCCTGGTCCGATACTGCACTAAATGTGATGGAGTCACTGAGAAACTTCTCATACGAGGCAAAGACCCTGGCGCTGAAGTCATCTTTTTTCGCCAGCTCTGCAACAACCTCCTGAGAGGCCTTGCGCAGTTGCTGCAGCACATCTTTCGGATAGCTGCGCAGTTCAACCTTGTGTTTGTTCAGCAATGTCTGCAATGCGCCGGGATTACGTGCTGCATATTCCGCCACCATATCCATATTCACCACCTTGCAGGCATTCGTCACGATCGCCTGGAGGTCTGCCGGCAGTTTCTCGAAAGCCTCCTTGTTGATAATTGCCTCGAGTGTCGTGCCGGGCTCATGAAAGCCTGGATAGTAGTAGTATTTGGCCGCCTTGTAGAAGCCGAATGCCAGGTCGTTGTATGGTCCGACCCATTCAGTGGCGTCGATAGTTCCTGATGAGAGGGCGGTAAAGAGTTCACCGCCGGGAAGATTGACAGGCGTTCCGCCGAGGCGTCTCAGCACCTCGCCGCCAAGTCCCGGGATACGCATTTTGAGCCCCTTGAGATCAGCGACGCTGTTGATCTCCTTGTTGAACCAGCCGCCCATCTGTACGCTGGTGTTGCCTGCAGCAGCAGGCAGAACATTGAATGGCGCATAAGCCTCCCGCCACAGCTCCATGCCGCCGCCGTAGTAGAGCCAGCCATTCATCTCATTGGCAGTGAGTCCGAAAGGAACGGTGGAGAAAAACTGGAAGGCTGCATTTTTACCCTTCCAGTAATAGGCGGCGCCATGCCCCATCTCGGCAGTGCCGCTGGAGACAGCATCAAATACTTCAAAGGCCGGCACCAGCTCCTTGGCGCCGTAAACCTTGACCGTCAAACGCCCCCCGGACATCTCGGTAATCAGTCGCGCCAGGTTGTTGGCGCCCGTACCCAGACCGGGGAAGTTCTTTGGCCAGGTGGTGACCATCTTCCATTTAAATTCAGCCTTGGCCTGCGCGACAGTGGATGCTGCAAGAGCTGTACCGGCTACGATAGAGCCCGCAGCTGCTTTCTTTAGAAAATCCCGACGTTGCATAGAAAGATCCTTTGTTGGGTGAAGTGGTTCATTGAACGTTATAGGAAGGTTTTAAGTTTTAGGTAACACCGCTATAACCCTACCACGGGCTTTGACAAGGCGCTTTCCACCTAAAATTTAGGCATCCTTCACCATGCCTTAAAAAGTAGTTTACACTTTTCTCTGTCATCCCGAGGGAAGTGAGGTACGAAGCTTCCGCGTCCTGCTCACGCCCCTCACCTACATCCATATAGGCGAAGCTTCCGCGTCCTGCTCACGCCCCTCACCGACATCCGTGTAAGCGAACGACGAGGGATCTTATCGCACAGAGCATCAAGATCTCTTTGCCGTACACGGATGTACAAATGCCGTGAGGGCAGGATGCACAGGAACGGCCTTCGTCGAGATGACAAACTGTAAACCGAAAATGAAGGATGCCAAAACTTAATAACCTAAAACCTAAAACCTTCCAACCTAAAACCTAAAACCTAAAACCTGACCCATACACCCCGGCCTCTGTAACCACCGCATCCAACTGCACATCCCAGGGTTGTGCGGTGATAGTTGGAACCCGTTGTAACTCGTGGGCAATGCCAATCAGGTGCGGGCGCTTCCATGTAGAATTTATCCTGGCCTTACCCAGTGTGCGGTCATAGAAACCTCCTCCCATGCCGACACGCTGACTGGAGGCATCAAAGGCCACTAGTGGAACCAGGATCAGATCCAGTGATCTTAGCGGTATTCTGCTGTTTCCATGGCAACCGGGTTCAAGGATGCCAAAGCGGTTTGGCTGTAGCTGAGCATGCTCTCTCCACCGACAAAAAAAGAGCCGTCCATGCCTGAAGGGATGCAATACCGGCAGGTACAACTGTTTCGAAGAGTCTCGGCTGATATCAGCGATGGCCGACGGATCAAGCTCTCCATTGGCAGAGAGATAGATTGCAATACGCCTGGCTTTTTGAAAATGGTGCAGGCGGGAGAGGTTTTTGCAGACAAGGAGTGCGTGCTGTCGCTGTTGTGCTGCCGGGAGTTGCAGGCGTTGCCGGCGAATGGATAAACGAAGCTTGCTTGTGGACATGAAGATAATGGACAGCCACTAAAGGAGTAGGGCGATACCACAGATGCCGGCGTTGATCATACCCTTGAACCTTAATAGTTCAAGTGGGTGCTTCAGGTAACACATAAGGCTTTCCGCTCAAGGCGGACATGCACACCAGTGGTACGTTCCACTCCCGGGGTAAATGCAAGGCTCAAGAAACCGACCAACTATCGAACACGGTAGTAATCACCCTGAAACCATCTTATCCTATTTTTACTGAAATTCCAGTTCTTTTATCTGCCGCTAGCAGAAAAAAATTCAATACTATCAGGGGAGTGAATAGGGTGTATAGTTGATGGGTTTGTTGTTATGCACAACATCGATGTGGAGGGTTACGGATTAAGAGCGGTCTCGATTTTATGCCTCAATGAGCGCAACTGCTCATCGATTTTCCCGGATTCACTCGTGACCTGCTGTTGTTGATGCAGCAATTCATTCGACAGGTTCAAGGCCGCCATGACGGCGATTCGTTCACTGTTCATCACTTTACCGCTGGCGCGAATCTCTCTCATGCGTTCATCGAGAAGTTCAGCGGATTGCTGCAGCGATGATTCCTGATCGGGCGGACAGGAGATCAGGTACTCTTCACCAAGAATGGTGACCGAGACAGGTTTAGGCGCACTCATGTATTTTCTTCCAGCGACTTGAGGCGGCTGATCATGGCTTCAACGCGGTTTCTTGCGAGTTCGGTTTTCTCAATCAGCGATGCGCGCTCGCTCACCAGGTCATCCTGGCTGGTGCGCAGGGTCTGGTTCTCCTGCTTCAAATGCATGCATGCATTGACCAGATCGTTGACTTTGGACTCAAGAGATTTCAACTCATTATCAGGCATATTTTCTATTCCGTTCATCGGCAACTATCAACTTCATCTGGAACTATAGAGAGCAAGTGGGAATGGGTCAATGCCAGAGGGCATAATAGAGCGCTCTAATAGCAATAAAAGATCAAATTTCCCGTATTTTACAGATATTTTCGCGATTCCGGGTGAAGGAGAGCGTAAAATAGCTTGTAAAAAGTTCTGATCGAAGTGTGCAGGGCTAAGGAGTCGTCCAGAAATAAGTTGCCGATATCGCGCAGTAATGTTGTTCGTATTCAAGGCGCAGCAAGAGGCGCATAGCCGGGTTATGTGACTTTTGCTGAAACGCAGAAGACGGACAACAGGACAAGCAGGATCGGTAAGTTATTTTTGGACGGCTCCTAAGTCAGGGTTTTAATTTACGGACAACAAGACGTGTATCAACTTCCCGAATATGAAGAAATAAAACAGCAGCTCACCGATGCCGGCATGGAGATAGGGCCGGCAGAGGTGCAGGCCCTTGTTTGTGGATTGATCTGCGGTGACTTCGAGACCTCTTTGCAACTCATGCAGCAGGAGCTGTTTCGTGATAATGATGCGCATGAACCGCAGGTGCAGGAGTGCAAAAGCACTCTGTTGCAGATGCATGCAGAAATCAGGGAGCAGCTTGAAGACCCGGTTATGGGTTTC
>JAUVEG010000094.1 GCA_030594925.1 Gammaproteobacteria bacterium | reverse complement strand
GTTTAATCAGCACTTCGGCGATGACGGGGTTGAATTGATCACGGATTTCCCCCGCCACTGGTATCTGCGCCTGAAGCAACCGCGTCAGCTGACAACCTCGTCACTGGCGCAGGTTGCCGGACGCACTCTTGATCCTTTTCTTCCGGGCGGTGCTGATGCTGTCTGGCTGCGCAGGCTGCTGAACGAGTCACAGATGCTGCTGCACAGCCTGGATATTGCGGCTCTCAACAGCCTGTGGATATGGGGCGTCGGTCAGTTGCCGCAAGCAGTACGTTGTCATTTCGGGGAAATCTCGGGTGACAATCTTCTGCTGCGTGGTTTGCAGGCGAATGCAGTTCGAGGTTGTCGGGGCGATGCCCGCCTGATGGTGGAAGATGCGTCTCTGCAGGCTGTGCAGTCGGGAGATCAGCAGCAGTGGATGCAGGCGATGGAGGATCTGGATGCCATTATCGAAGAGTTGTTCAAAGCGTTGTCAAATGGCCGCATGCGCAAGATTATCCTTCAGGACGGTAGTGGCAACAGCTTTCATTACCAATCTTTTATGCGCTTTCGCCTGTGGCGCAGACGCTTCAACATCAAGGAATCCATGAAGAGGTCCCCGGGATGGGGAATCGGGGGAAAGCGAACACCAGTCATATCTCAATAACCCCGTATGCTCGATTCTACATAGGATGTGCCGAGGCACGAGGCGCATCAATATCTGCGCCAAATCGATGGCCTCACCTACTCCATGGCTGCTTCCGGCATCTGCCGTGCATGGATGCACAAATGCCGTGAGCGCAGGATGCGCAGGAACGGCCTGCCTCTGGCGACACTTATACATCCATGTATGACGTAGGCCAAGCAGATCGGGAAGTTATTTTTGGACAGCTGCTAAGTAAAAAGAGTATCATTGTTTGCTTATTTTGCTTGCGTTGTGGCTTATGCTCCCGGCTGCTGCTTCGGAAATGTCATCATGGCTGCTAAATCCAGAAAAACGACTGCGAAGTCTGACAGATCAGGAAGAAAGGCTCCGACTCTTTTCGGGGCAAAGAAAAAGCGTGCGTCAACAAAGAAGAAACGGGCGTCGACAAAGCGAAAGCCTGCAACGCCAAAGAGACGTAAAAAGAGTACAGTAAAAAAGAAAAGATCTGTTAAAACAAGGAGAAAGCGTCGTAAGTCATCATTTACCAAACGGTTTTTAAAATTTATGCTGATCCTGTTGTTTATTGCTGCTGTCCCTCTGGGAACCTACATGATGCAGCTCTCCGATGAGATTACCACCAGTTTCGAGGGGAAGCGCTGGGCTGTTCCTGCAAGGGTCTACTCCCGTTCCATGGAGTTATATAGCGGAGCGCCTGTCTCCATGGAGCGTCTTGTCAGCGAGTTGAAGTATCTAGGCTATCGTAAAGTCAGTCAGCCTGATTCAACAGGAACCTGGGCGATGAACGGCGGGCGTCTACTGCTTCGCAGCCGCCCTTTCACCTTCTGGGATGGCGCCGAGCCTGAGCGTGCTCTCGACATCCGTGTTGCCGCTGGAAAAATTAAATCCGTCATGAATCATGAGACGGGTAAAGAGATCGATCTGGTGCGTCTTGAGCCGCTTGAAATAGGCAGCATCTATCCGCGTGACAACGAAGATCGCGTGATTTTGACGCCGGATGATATTCCGGAAATGCTCAAGAAATCGCTGATTACCATCGAGGACCGGAGCTACTATGACCATTTCGGCATAGATCCGCGCGGCATCACGCGTGCGGCTGTTTCAACCCTGGTCAAAGGAAGACGCCAGGGGGGGAGCACCATTACCCAGCAGCTGGTCAAGAACTACTTTCTGACGCCAAGACGTGACCTCAAACGCAAGAGTAAAGAGGCGCTGATGGCGATCATACTCGATGCAAAGTATGACAAGGAGGATATCCTCGCGGCCTATGCCAATGAGATCTACCTTGGGCAGGATGGTAATCGGGAAATCCATGGCTTTGGTCTCGCCAGTGAGTTCTTCTTCGGCGTGCCTATTGCAGAACTGGAAATTCATCAGATTGCATTGATGGTGGGTCTCATCAAGGCTCCATCCACCTATAATCCAAGGCGAAATCCGAAAAATGCTTTAAAACGCCGCAACCTGGTTCTGGATGTGCTTGCAGAGCAGGGGGTCATCAGTGAGGGTAGTGCTGCTGTTGCCAAGAAGAAATCACTGGGCGTGGTTAAAAAGAAATCTACCGGACAGGGTGGACGTTTTCCGGCATTTATGGATCTGGTCAAACGTCAGCTACGGCGTGATTACCAGCCTGAAGATCTGACCTCTGAAGGACTTCACATTTTCACGACAATGGATCCGTGGGTACAGAAAACTGCTGAGAGTAATGTCCTGAAGCGTCTTCAGCAGTTGGAGAAGCAGAAAGGTCTGCCGAAGGGCAAGCTGGAGGTGGCTGCAATTATCGCCACCCCGCAGGATGGTGAGGTTCTGGCTGTCATCGGTGGACGCAAGGCCGGCTATGCAGGTTTTAACCGCGCATTGGATGCGACGCGTCAGATTGGCTCGCTGGTCAAGCCCGCTGTCTATCTGACAGCGCTGCAATATCCGGATAGCTACTCACTCTCGACGCCCCTGGATGACAGCAAGGTGGTGTTGCACAATCGTGGCAGCAAGAGCTGGAGTCCTTCCAACTATGATCACAAGAGTCACGGCAATGTTCCTCTGGAGTTGGCGTTGGCGAAATCCTATAACCAGGCGACGGTTCGCCTCGGTATGGATATCGGGGTTGAGCGGGTTGTGAAAACACTGCATGCGCTGGGCATGAGCAGCGAGCCGGATCCGCTGCCATCCCTGTTGCTGGGCGCAGTGAACATGACGCCGCTGGAGGTGACACAGCTCTATCAGACGATTGCATCCGGTGGATACCGTTCGCCGCTGCGTGCAATTCGCGAGGTCATGGGGCCGGGAGACAAGGCCTTGAAGCGCTATCCATTGATCATCAAACGCACAGTGCCTGCCGGACCTGTCTATCTGCTCTCCAGGGCGATGCAGTCCGTAGTGACCCGGGGGACATCCCGCTACCTGCTGAATGCACTGCCGAAGTCGCTGAATCTCGCCGGTAAAACAGGTACGACTGATAACTTGCGCGACAGCTGGTTTGCGGGCTTCTCATCCGACTATGTCACCGTGGTATGGGTCGGACGGGATGATAACAAGCCGGCGGGTCTCTCCGGATCCAGCGGCGCCCTGCGTGTATGGGCGGATATGATGAAACCATTAAAATCATCTCCACTGGATCTGGTGGTTCCGGGCACTATCGAAATGGCCAGGGTTGATCCGAAAAGCGGTATGCTGTTCAATCCGGTATGCGGTGGCAATGGCGTTGAAAAACCCTTCCTCAGAGGCTATACGCCATATGAGGAGGCATACTGCGATTCTGACTATCTGATGGCGCCTGTTCCCGCGCAGAGGAGTTCAAACCAGGTGGCGCGACCGGGAAGAGGATCCAGGGATAGCGATGGACATCCTGATTTTAATGGTGATTCATGGGATAATAGCCGCTCCAGATCGTCGAAAAAGAGTAACGATGGCCTGGGAGGATTTCTAAGAGGTATTTTTGAATGAAACTATTATTTGTATTGATGGTGCTGCTGTTTGTTATTCAATCGACAGGCTGTACTAACTCCACACCACGCGTCAAGCCGGCGCCGGTTTACCAGCATGGAGAGCGGGTTGGCGGAGGTTCGACAAGTGCGCTTGAGATGCCCGAAATCGGAACAGAAGATAGCGGCGAATATGGCCGGGAGCCCGGTGAAGAGTATCGGGTCAGCGAACTCGACAGTGATGTTCCGCAGGCGCCGACAGATTCACCCGTCACGGATTTGAGCAGTGGTTCCTTGTGGAGCGGGGGAGAACAGGTCGCCTACGCAGGGTCTGCTGAATCCGGCGCCGCCCCTATGGGAAAAGCGGCGAATTCACTGCTGGAAAAAGCAGAGTCTCAGCAGCAGGCCGGTGATCTCAGCGGTGCGGCATCAACTCTGGAGCGAGCTGTGCGTATCGAATCGCGCAATCCCCTGCTGTGGAACCGCCTCGCCAATGTGCGTCTGCAACAGGGGCACAGCGATCTGGCGGTCGAGTTTGCCTCAAAATCGAGTGAATTCGCAGGTTCGGATGAGAGTCTGAAACAGAATAATGCCCGCATCATCGACAAGGCGAATTCATCCAGATGATTTTTCAGCCGATCTCCTGTATCCCGGTGGCTCATGCCGGTTAATCTGCTCGATCTCGATCGCAGCGGACTTGAGTCGCTGTGTGTGGAGCTTGGTTTCAAGGCCTACCAGGGACGCAATCTGCTGAAGTGGATTCATAAGCATGGCGTGGTCGATTTTGATGCCATGACGGATCTGCCGAAGCGGCTGCGTGAAGAGCTTCGGCAGCATACGGAGATTCGCCTGCCGAAGATCGTTTTTGAACAATCCTCCTTTGACGGCACCATCAAACGGTTGCTCGAAATTGAGGGTGGGCAGCGCATCGAGACGGTCTTTATTCCCGAGGAAAACAGAGGTACTCTGTGCGTCTCCTCCCAGGTCGGTTGTGCGCTGGAGTGTTCATTCTGCTCCACAGGACAGCAGGGCTTCAATCGCAATCTGAGCGTCAGTGAGATTATCGGGCAGCTGTGGTGGGCCGTCCATTTGCCCGACGAACAACAGGCAGTGACGAATGTGGTTATGATGGGAATGGGCGAGCCTCTGGCCAATTTTGATGCGGTTGTCTCGGCGATGGATATTATGCAGGATGATTTGGCCTATCAGCTCTCTAAACATAAGCTGACACTGAGTACTTCCGGTATCATTCCGGCATTAAAGGCGCTGCGCCAGGCGACGGATGTCTGCCTGGCCGTGTCACTGCATGCAGCAGACAACCAGTTGCGCGACGAGTTGGTGCCTATCAATAAAAAATACCCTCTGGAAGAGTTGATTCCTGCATGCAGGGAATACATCAAGGATGACAAGCGGCGCAAGATCACCTGGGAGTATGTGATGCTGGATGGGGTCAATGACAGCAATCGTGATGCGCGTGCATTGATCCGATTGCTTGAAGGCATCCCCTCCAAGGTCAATCTGATACCCTTTAATCCATTTCCGGGTACAGCGTATCGCTGCTCCCCGGCTGAACGTATCGAGGAGTTCCGTCAGAGATTAAGGCGATCGGGAATGATTGCAACCACACGTAAAACCCGCGGAAATGATATTGATGCGGCATGCGGGCAGTTGGTCGGCAAGGTCAATGATCGAAGCAACCGTCAGCTGCGCATGGCAATGAGCAACCGGTGATAAAATTAAGATTGCGCCACTTCCTATGGTTGCCGCTGCTGTTGATGCTTGCTGCTTGTCAATCGACAGGTGGACGTGATCCCGCCACGAATATGATCAGCTATTCAAGTGACAGTCCGGCGGCCACTTATGTGAGCCTTGCAAAGGCTTACCTGGAGCAGGGACAGATGGTTTTTGCACTGGAAAAGGCAACAGAGGCTGTCCGGGTTGATCGTCATCATGTGGAAGCGCAGGTGGTGCTGGCATTGATCTACCAGCGCATGAATGAAACGCAACTGGCGGAGAAACATTACTCCAGAGCCAAGAAACTGGCTCCAAATGATCCGCTGGTCGCAAATGCCTATGGCACTTTTCTGTGTGCCCGGCAACGCTACGCCGAGGCAGACACGGAGTTCAAGCTGGCCGCAACAAGCATCATGAATCCATCTCCGTGGGTTGCCTCGACCAATGCCGGTTTGTGCCTGGAAAGCAGCGGACAATATGCTTCGGCAAAAGCCAGCATGCGTCAGGCGCTGCAGCAAAATCCGGACTATAGGCCGGCTAAAAAAGGGCTGGCCAGATTAAAAAGATATTAAGTTAA
>JAUVEG010000125.1 GCA_030594925.1 Gammaproteobacteria bacterium | reverse complement strand
TCCTGCGTTGTCGGCACTTCCGCCATCCATGGCGGTCGAAAACAGGGATGTTTTATCAGAGCGTACATGGCCGGTTCATGTTCCTGACGGAACCGGCATTTCCCACATCCATGTGGGGCAGAGCTATTCACAGCGGCGCTGAAAGGCTGATCCCGACCCGGCACACTATCAAACAATGCACGGACTTTTTGAGAACTTACCTCAGATCAATGCAATCATCTGAATTTACAGTTATAATTACGTGGTTGGTTCTGATGCATACGCAGCGTTATGTTGCAGGGCTACATTACTTTCTGATTTCTAATAAAAGCAATAGCGGTGAAAATTATGGCAAAAGGGCAAACTTTACAAGATCCTTTCTTGAATGCACTCAGAAAGGAGCGCATTCCCGTCTCTATCTTCCTGGTAAACGGCATCAAGTTGCAGGGGCAGATCGACTCATTTGACCAATTCGTGGTGCTGCTGAAAAATGCAGTCAACCAGATGGTCTACAAGCATGCTATCTCGACCATTGTGCCGGCAAGAAATGTCCGCCTGGCGCCACCTGATACTGGTGAGAGTGCTGATACCCCCGATAGCGGCAACGTCTGAATTTATCAAAAAACGATTCTGAACGAATTACGTGGAACTGTTTGAACGCCCCGGCGGCGGAGAGCGGGCTGTACTGGTGTATGTCGCACTCCGGCAGCGGTCTGATGATGACGAGATTGCAGAGTTTGTTGATCTCGCCTGCTCCGCCGGAGCAACCCCCATTGAAGTCATAACAACCAGCCGTTCATCTCCTGATCCACACACCTTTATCGGCAGCGGCAAACTCGAAGAGATCAAACAGCTGCTCGAAGCTGAAAGCGGTGAGCTGGTGATTTTTGATAACCAGTTGTCGCCCGCCCAGGAGCGCAACATTGAACGCCTGCTCTCCTGCCGTGTACTGGATCGCACCGGTCTGATTCTCGATATTTTTGCACAGCGTGCACAATCCTTTGAAGGTAAACTCCAGGTTGAACTTGCGCAGCTGCGTCATCTATCGACACGCCTGGTGCGTGGCTGGACACACCTGGAGCGTCAAAAAGGGGGTATTGGTCTGCGTGGCCCGGGTGAAACCCAGCTCGAAACAGACCGCCGCCTGATTGCCCAGCGTATTACCCGCATTCGCAAACGTCTGCTGAAGGTCGATTCCCAACGGGAACTTGGGCGCAAGGCGCGTCGGCGCGCAGATATTCCTACGGCATCTCTTGTCGGCTATACCAACGCCGGGAAATCAACGCTGTTCAACCATCTCACCAGTGCTGATGTCTATGCGCAGGATCAACTGTTCGCCACGCTGGATCCAACACTGCGGAAATTGACCCTGCCGGGCAACACGCCAGTGATATTGGTCGACACGGTAGGCTTTATTTCACGTCTGCCGCATGAACTGGTCGCAGCTTTTCGTTCGACACTGCAGGAGTCGATTGATGCGGCACTGCTGCTGCATGTGATCGATGCATCGAATCCGGCCCACGCCGAGCAGGTTGTGGAGGTGCAGAATATTTTGCAGCAGATCGGGGCTGAAAAAGTGCCTCAACTGGAGATCTACAACAAGATCGATGCCTTGGAAAAAGTGACGCCCAGGATCGACAGAGATGATGAGGGGCGACCACGGCGGGTGTGGATCTCTGCGCAGCAGGAGTTGGGAATTGATCTGCTGTTGCAGGCGCTCAAAGAGCTGCTGGGTTCGGATCAGGTGACGGGTCAACTTGTTCTGGATGCAACCCAGGGTGAATTACGTGCACTCCTCTATCGTGAAGGCAGCATTCAAAATGAGGAGCCGACGCAGAGTGGTGGATGGGAGATGCACATCTCACTGCCAAAACGCAGCTATATGCAGTTATTGAAAGCCTGGCCTGCGCTGAAAGCAATCCATCAGGATAATCGCGAAACAAGCTGATCCTGAAACTACGCAAGAGTTTATCAATGTATGGTTCTTCAGGTTTTTTTTGGGGTAGTTGAAGCAAATCTTTATCTCTCGCAAAGACGCTGAGACGCAAAGGGTTTTCTTGGCGGGCTTTGCGTCTTTGCGAGAGTATCCCGCATTTCCGCGCGCGTGTGGGGTATGGATACAATTTTCTTTGCAATTGATTTCGACTAACAGTGTTATTTCCTTCTCTTTCAGGCTAAAATCTCAATCTTGTGTGAATTAATTAAAAACACTGTACCTGCCCGGCATTCCCTATTGAAGAGTCGCGGCAAGAGATGCTCATCGTTGATTCATCTCAGCTACAGTTTTTATCATTTAGGAGTTTTATATGGCCTGGAATGAACCGGGTGGTAACAATCGTGATCCCTGGGGTGGTGGCAACAAGCAGGATGGCCCGCCTGATCTCGATGAGGTACTGAAGAATCTGAAACAGAAGTTCGGCGGACTGTTCGGCGGCAGTGGTCGTGGCGGCGGCAAGGAGAGCAGCGGTGATTCCGGCGGCGGGAGTGAACTCTCCGGAAAAGTGCTTGCCGTGCTTGCCGTCATCGCTGTTGCTGTGTGGATTGCGACCGGCTTCTATATTGTGCAGCAGCAGGAGCGTGCCGTGGTGACGCGTTTTGGCGCCTTCTCCGAGGTGACAGATCCGGGTTTCCGCTGGCATCTTCCTTTTCCGATTGAGAAAAAAGAGATCGTCAACGTCGAGGAGGTGATGACCTCTCCGCTGCACACGCAGATGCTGACAGAGGATCAGACTATCGTTGAAGTGAAAATGATGGTTCAATACCGTATTGGCGACGCCAAGACATTCCTGTTTCAGGTGAATAACCCCATCGGGACGCTGAAAAATTCCATTGAATCCGCTCTGCGCGCGATTGTCGGCCAGAATCCTTTGGACAATGTACTGACCAAAAATCGTCAGGGCGTCGCTACGGATGTGACAACCAGTCTTGAAGCACTGATGGAAAAATACCAGACCGGAATCGAGATCATTGGCGTCAATATCGATGATGCCAAGCCGCCGGCCGAAGTTCAGGATGCGTTCCATGATGTCAATAAGGCTGAAGAGGACAAGGAGCGCTACGTCAACCAGGCGCAAGCCTATGCCAACCAGATTATTCCGGAGGCACGAGGTGAAGCAGCCAGGGTCGACCAGGGTGCCCAGGCCTATAAAGCCAAGAAAATTGCTGACTCTGAGGGTGAATCGCAGCGCTTTCTGTCGCTGCTGGGCGAGTATCAAAAGGCGCCGGAAGTGACACGGAAGCGTCTCTATCTTGAGACCGCAGAGCAGGTTTTTTCCGGGACCAGCAAGATTGTGATGGACCAGGAGGGCGACAATGTCGTCAGCTATCTGCCGCTGGATCAATTGATGAAACGTCAAAAGAGCGAGGTGACGGAGCAGCAGGAGATGTCCAAACCTTCACATGAGAATTCAGAGCCCGTCTCCGTACCGGTACAACGCGAAACCCGTCCGGGACGTTCTGTTGGCAGAGAGAGGAGCGCGCGCTGATGAACACAGGAAAATTACGTTTGATCGGGATTGCCGCAGTTGTTGTTGTGGTCGCCATCATGATGACAGCATTTACTGTTGACCAGCGGGAACTGGCGATCAAGAAGCGTCTGGGTAAGATTGTGACGACCAGCTACGAACCGGGACTGCATTTCAGAATTCCGTTTGTCGAAGAGATAATCCGTTTTGACGGCCGCCTGCAGACGCTGGATGCACCCGCAAAAGAGTATCAAACCAAGGAGAAGAAATTTGTTGTTGTCGACTCTTTTGTAAAATGGCGGATCAAAGACGCAGAGCGCTACTATTTGTCAACAAATGGTGACCTGGTCAATGCTTCACGGCTGTTGTCGGCGCGTGTGAATACCGCATCCCGTGACGAGTTTGCAAAACATCCGATTCAGGATGCGATCTCAGAGCAGCGCAAAACCATCATGGCAGTGATAGCCGAAAATGTGGCGGCGAATTCGTCTGAGCTGGGTATTGAGATCATCGATGTGCGTGTCAAAAAGATCGATTTTCCGAAAAAGCTCAGCGAAGCCGTCTTCCGTCGTATGCGTACAGAGCGGGAGCGTCGCGCCAAGGAGTTGCGTGCTGAAGGCAAGGAGGCGGCATCACGCATCCATGCGGGTGCAGATCGCGCGAAGATCGAGATCCTCGCAAATGCCTACCGCGAAGCTGAAATCGTGCGTGGTGAGGGTGATGCCAAATCAGCCGAAACCTATGCGTCGGCTTTCAACCAGGACGCCGAGTTCTACGCATTCTGGCGCAGCCTGCAATCCTATCTGAAGGCGTTCGACAAAGGCGGAGACATCATGATGTTGAAACCGGATTCGTCATTTTTGCGCTACCTGAACCAGCCAAAGTAACTGTCTGAGAGCGGGCTATGACGGATCTTTTTGCCGCTTTGGCGCTGGTGCTGGTGATAGAGGGAATATTGCCGCTGCTCTCTCCCTCAGGTTATCGCTCCGCGCTTCAATCGATGTTGCAGCAGGATGACCAGATGCTGCGCAAGATTGCAGTCGGCAGCATCCTGGCCGGTCTGCTGCTGCTCTATATCGTGAAATCATGAGTCGTCACCATGAGTCAAAATAACACCTGGCTGTTACCCGAAGGGATCGAAGAACTGCTGCCTCCCGAGGCGGCGCAGGTCGAGGCGCTGCGCCGCAGACTGCTCGATCTCTATCAGACGTGGGGCTATGAGCTGGTGATGACCCCCTTCATCGAGTATCTTGATTCTCTGCTGACAGGAACGGGCAGTGATCTCGATGTGCATACTTTCAAGCTGACTGACCAGGTTTCCGGCCGCATGATGGGAGTGCGCGCAGATATTACTCCGCAGGTGGCGCGCATCGATGCGCACAAGCTGCGCCGTGACACGCCGACGCGTCTCTGTTATATGGGAAGCGTGCTGCGCACCCGTTCCAAGCACTTTGGCGGCACTCGCAATCCGCTGCAGGTTGGTGCGGAGCTGTTCGGCCATGACGGCATCACCAGCGATGTGGAGATACTGCTGTTGATGCTGGAGACCATCAGGGCGGCCGGCGTCAGGCAGCTGCATGTCGATCTCGGCCATGTCGGCATCTATCGCGCCCT
>JAUVEG010000098.1 GCA_030594925.1 Gammaproteobacteria bacterium | reverse complement strand
TCGTCATTCCGGCTAAAAACATGCCGGAATGACAAGGTTTTGCAAGTACCTATTAGCTCATTGATAAATAAGATCTCTCACATTCGTTCGAGATGACAAAGATCACTATTTACGAGTTTTGCAAGGGGCTCGCAAGCACCTCATTATGCTACTCGATATTTTGCACCTGTTCGCGCATCTGTTCGATCAGCACTTTGAGTTCGACCCCGATGGCTGTCATCTGCTGATCGGCTGATTTGGATGCCAGGGTGTTGGCCTCACGGTTGAGTTCCTGCATCAGAAAATCGAGGCGGCGGCCTATCGGCTCGCTGCGTTCGAGCACGTGCTCCACCTCTTGCAGATGCGCCCTGAGCCTGTCCATCTCCTCGTCCACATCCAGTCGCTGGGCAAGCAGCGCCATCTCCTGCTCCAGACGTTCCGGCTCAAGTTCGGCTTTCATCCCGGCGAGTTTTTCCTGCAGGCGGAGGCGAAATGCGGCTACCACGACCGGAATGCGTTCCCTGGCGAGCTCCACCTGCTGGTGGCAGGCGACAACGCGTTCCAGAATCATCGCCTCCAGTTTTTCACCTTCACGTTCACGGCTCTCCCGCATCTGTTTGAGCGACTCTTGCAGCAACCCCATGGCCGCCTCCTGCAGCGGCCTCATATCCGGTGATTCAGAGAATGCCACCCCGGGCCAGCTCAGTACATCGAGTGATGTCGGAGATTTGACATCCGGAGCGTGGATGGTCACTTCGCGCAGCGCCTTGTGCAGCATCTCGACCATTGGGATACTGACACTCAGCATCGCAGCACTGGTTGCTGCAGGGGTATAGCGCAGATTCAACTCGACCTTGCCGCGTTTCAACCACTTGCCCGCGAGTTCACGCACTTTGGGTTCAAGCACCCGGAACTCCTCGGGCATACGCACAAAGAGTTCCAGGTAACGATGATTCACCGAGCGCATCTCCCACACCAGCACCCCGCTCTCGAGTTGCCTGTCGAGTCGTGCAAAGGAGGTCATACTTGCTGTCATTTTTCGATCCTGAAGCTGTCCATTGATGTGCGTATAATAACCTGATTCAACACTAGACGGAGAACATCTTGAACAGACCCAGCAACCGCCAGGCCAATGAATTACGCCCCGTAATCATCACACGAAACTACACCAAACATGCAGAGGGCTCCGTGCTGATCGAGTGCGGTGATACCAGGGTACTGTGTACCGCCAGCGTCGGAGAGCGCGTGCCACCCTGGTTGAAGGGTCAGGGACGCGGCTGGGTGACTGCGGAATACGGCATGCTGCCACGCTCCACCACCGAGCGCATGCGCCGCGAGGCTGCGAGCGGTAAACAGGGAGGGCGCACCATGGAGATCCAGCGGCTGATCGGACGTTCTCTGCGCGCTGCAATCGATCTCGAGGCGCTTGGAGAGCGTGTCATCACGCTTGACTGTGATGTTATCCAGGCCGATGGCGGCACCAGAACATCCTCCATTTCAGGCGCATGGGTGGCGCTCAGCGACGCCATTCAGGGATTGCTCGATGCGGGTACGCTGGAGAAGTCTCCGCTGCTCTCACCTGTCGCCTCGATCTCTGTCGGCATCTACCAGGGTGTTCCCATCCTTGATCTTGATTATGCAGAAGACTCCAGCGCCGACACCGACATGAATATCGTCATGAATGCCGAGGGGCACTTCATCGAGATTCAAGGGACGGCAGAGGCAGCCCCCTTCTCCGATGAAGAGATGAGCGCCATGCTGAAACTGGCGCACAAGGGAATCCGGGAGATCAATGAGATCCAGCAGCGGGCAATATCAGCGGAGTAAACAGAGTCGTTCCTGATTGATGCGCCTCGTGCCTCGGCACATCCTATACTAATTTTTTACCACGGCATTCAGCGTGTGGGCGCAATAACCTCAGGGCATTGCGCCGTATGGAATGGTGCAATGCGCTCCGCTTATTGCACCCTACCTCACTCCCACGGGATAACAGGTTATCGTTTTTGAAGTACTCCCTTTTCCGTGTGTTCCGTGGTTCCAATTATCTGCGGCTGAGATCATGTACGGCTTCGATGAAAGCTGCTGCATGTTCCGGTGGGATCTCGGGATGAATCCCGTGTCCGAGGTTGAAGACATGTCCGGGGCCTTCGCCAAAGCTGTTGAGAATTCCGGCAACCTCCTGGCGAATACGCTCCGGGCTTGAGTAGAGAATGCAGGGATCCATATTTCCCTGCAGCGCCACCTTGTCGCCGACACGCTGGCGCGCATCACCGATATCGATGGTCCAGTCCAGCCCCAGTGCATCGGCGCCGCTGTCAGCCATCTGCTCCAGCCACAGTGCTCCACCCTTGCTGAAGAGGATGACCGGTACTTTGCGGCCATCGTTTTCACGCGTCAGGCCGTCGATGATGCGGCTCATGTAGTTCAGGGAGAAGTCGCGGTAGTCACGCGGCGTCAGCACCCCGCCCCAGGTATCGAAAATCATCACCGCCTGTGCGCCTGCTGCAATCTGGGCATTCAGATATCTGGTGACAGAGTCCGCCAGCTTCTCAAGAAGTGCGTGCATGAGTGCAGGCTGGTCGAACATCATCCCCTTGGAGAGCGCGAAATTTTTGGTGCTGCCGCCTTCCACCATGTAGGTCGCCAGTGTCCATGGGCTGCCGGAGAAACCAATCAGCGGAACTTCGCCGTGCAGTTCACGGCGGATCACCCGCACTGCGTTCATCACATAAGCGAGTTCCCCCTCGGGATCCGGAACACCGATGGCATCGACGTCGGCTTTGGTGCGCACCGGACGCTCGAACTTCGGCCCCTCGCCTTCGCCAAAATAGAGGCCCAGACCCATAGCGTCGGGGATCGTCAGAATATCGGAAAAGAGAATCGCCGCATCCAGCGGAAAACGCTTCAATGGCTGCAACGTCACTTCACAAGCCAGATCAGGATTCTTACATAAGTCAAGGAAACTACCGGCTTTTTCACGCGTAGCACGGTACTCTGGAAGATAGCGTCCTGCCTGACGCATCATCCACACAGGCGTCATATCCACAGGTTCACGCAACAGGGCGCGTAAAAATCTGTCGTTTTTTAATTCACTCACAGGCAATTCCGGATCGGTTGGGTAGAAATAAAAAAAGCATTCTAGCATGATGTGAAACGGGGATAATGATAACCTCACAGCCTGTGAAAACAAACGATCTTTCCAGCAGACAAGAGAGTCCCTATGAGCGGAATTCGCCCCTTCAAACAGAGTCATCCGCAAATCGCAGCGAGTGCATGGATTGACGACAGTGCAGTCGTCATCGGTGATGTCACTATTGGCGAAGAGAGCAGCGTATGGCCAATGACAGTCATTCGCGGCGATATCAACAACATCGCCATTGGCGCCCGCAGCAACATCCAGGATGGCAGCGTGTTGCATGTCACCCACGCCGGAAAGCATTATGAAGGCGCTGCACTGCGCATTGGCGACGATGTCACCGTTGGGCACAAGGTGATTCTACATGCCTGCACCATCCACAACCGCTGCCTGATCGGCATGGGAGCGATCATCATGGACAACACCATTGTCGAGGATGATGTCATCATCGGCGCCGGCAGTCTGATCGCGGAGAACAAAACCCTGCAGAGTGGTTATCTCTATCTCGGCAGTCCGGCAAAAAAGATCCGCCCGCTGACCGAAAGAGAGTTAAAATTTCTGCGCTATTCGGCTGAGCACTATGTTGAGCTGGCAAAAGAACACCGCGCTTGCACATAATGACAGCCGGGCAATGGAACCTGCTGGCGCTTCTTGTACTGCTACTCGTGGTGCTATTTGCCAGTTATGCACAGGAGCCTGAATCCCCGGCACAAGCTGGAGACGCTTCAACATACAGGGAGACCCGTCCTCTGTTCTGGAGCAAGCTCTATCCCCGGGGCGGCACGACGCTCTACTGCGGCAAACACTTCTCCAGCCGCCACGGCAAACAAATCAACATCGAGCATGTCTTCCCCATGAGTTGGGTCACAAAAACACTGCATTGCGGCGACCGTAACAAGTGCCGTCGCACCAGCAGGCGATTCAACCGTATCGAAGCAGACATGCATAACCTGTATCCCGCCCTGGCAAAGGTCAACAAGACCCGCAGCGCAATGGCCTACGACCTCATCAAGGGTGAGAAGTACTATTACAAGGAGTGCGATTTTGAAGTGGATTTTCACAAACGCAAGGTTGAACCCACCCCGTCAGCCCGCGGCAAAATTGCACGCGCCATGCTCTACATGGAGGACAGCTATAACCTGAAACTATTTTCCAGACAGAAAAAACTGTTGCTAAAGTGGCATCGTGCCAACCCGCCCACCAAAGAAGAGAAGCACCGCAACCGACGCATCAAAGAGATTCAGGGCAGCGCAAACCCCTATATTAAATAAAGCATTCAATGACCCATTCGACACAATTAAACGCACAGCAAATAACCGCCATCGAAGAGAGAGTCAACCACTGCCTCGGACTTGCCGAAAAAAAGTTTCAGCGGAAGATTCCATCCCCGCAATTAAAGTTTGATCTGCGTGGAGCCGCTGCCGGACAGTTTCGCGGCAGTAAGAATCAGGCGGTGCTGCGCTTCAACAGCCAGCTCTTCTCACTCTATTTCGATGACAACCTGCAACATACAGTGCCGCATGAAGTCGCGCACTACGTGGTTTTTCAGCTCTTCATCAGGAGCAGAGTAAGAAGCCACGCGCGTCCGCACGGCAAGGAGTGGCAAGCGGTCATGTACCTGTTTGGCGTGCCCGCCGAGGTGCGCCATCAGTACGACGTTTCACAGATTCCGGTTCGCCGGGAGCGCCGCGTGCTTTATCAATGTGGCTGCCAGGAGCACCGGATCGCGATGCGCACGCATCGGAAAATGGTGCAGGGACAGCAGCGCGCATGCATGAAATGCAATCAAGTATTGCGGATTAAATAATAGATGTGATTTGTTAAATAAATATTGTAATATATTGATTATATTTATTTTTTAATAAAACAATTAACCACGGAATACACTGAAAACACGGGGAAAGAAAACAAAAAAAATTCCGTGTGGTCCATGTGTTCCGTGGTAAAAAAAGGGTCTTTCTGGGCAGATCCGTAGGGCGGCAAATCTCGCACCAATCAGGATCTGGGCAGGGTCACCCCTTTTTGCCCCTGGTATTTGCCGCCGCGATCCAGGTAGGAGGTTTCACACACCTCGTCGGATTCAAAAAAGAGAAACTGCGCCACACCTTCGTTGGCATAGATTTTTGCCGGCAGCGGTGATGTATTGGAAAACTCGAGCGTCACATGCCCCTCCCATTCAGGCTCCAGCGGCGTGACATTGACGATGATGCCGCAGCGTGCATAGGTCGATTTGCCAAGGCAGATGGTAAGAACATTACGCGGGATGCGCAGGTACTCGACGGTACGCGCAAGCGCAAACGAGTTTGGAGGAATGATGCAAACATCCGACTTCACATCAACAAAGCTGTTTTCATCAAAGTTCTTCGGGTCGACGATGGCGGAGTTGATATTTGTAAAGATCTTGAACTCATCCGCACAGCGTACATCATAACCATAACTGGAGGTGCCGTATGAGATCACCCGGTTGCCGTCTGCGTCACGCACCTGCCCCTCGACGAATGGTTCGATCATGTTGTGCTGCTGCGCCATGCGGCGTATCCACTGGTCAGATTTGATGCTCATGTTGCTTTAATCTACTGTTTGATGAATGCGGGCATTTTACT
>JAUVEG010000014.1 GCA_030594925.1 Gammaproteobacteria bacterium | reverse complement strand
ATGATCCCGCCGCCGATGAACCCATCCACAGAGTTCGACTGTCTGACCGATATGGTCAGCATTTAGTTGTCCACAATAATGAGTACGCATTAATTCTGTTCCACAAAAACACTAAAAACAAAAATCCCCCCAAGCCCCCCTTTTACAAAGGGGGGTAGAAGGAGTAAAAATCCAATCCCCCTTTGTCGTAGGGAGGATAAAGGTAATAACTGCTCTATTCCCCTTTCAATTAGGAAGGTTGAGAGATAATAACCACTCACCCCCCTTTCGAATAGGAGGGGTTTGAAGATACTAACAATTTAACCCCCCCTTTGAAAAAGGGGGGTTAGGGGGAATTCAGTTACAAGCGCATTTACTGCCGCCGCAGGAGTGGCTTGATTTTGAGGCTGAAGATTCACCTGAATCGGAACCGGAATCAGCGACATTTTTCTTTTTTCCGCCTTTAAAGTCCGTCTCATACCAGCCACTGCCCTTGAGGCGGAATCCCGGCGCTGAAAGCATCTTTTTTAGTGCTGGTTTGCCGCAGGCGGGACACTCGGTCAGCACTTTATCGCTGATTTTCTGCATCGCCTCCATTTCATGGCCACACTCTTCACAACAGTATTCATAAATTGGCATCGTGCTTACTCCTCCTCCGACACAATAAGGCGCGGGATTTTACCACAAAGTCTGTTATTAACCACGGAACACAGGGACCACACTGAATTTTTCTCTTTTCCGTGTAGTCCGTGTTCCGTGGTTGATTATTTAAACGTCACGCTCTCGACAGATGCGCTTCAGCTGTCAGGTCGAACTGAGATCAACCGCTATATGTTTGCAGTCGATATGGCGGGCAAACACCGCATCGTCGGGAAACTTCTGGGCAATGATCCAGATTTGCGGCAAATGCTCCAGTGTCTCCATCGACTGCAGTGACTGGCTGGTGCGTTCCTGGTCAAAGAATGCAAAGGGTTCATCCAGAAACAGAAACTGATTTCCCTTGAGAACGTCATCAGCGAGCGCCTGTGACATGCTGAGTCGAACCGCCAGCAGCACCTGGCGCTGGGTTCCGCTGGAGACCTCGTCAAACTCCATGAAATCGCCCTTTTGGGAGGAGAACAGCTGTACATCCAGATCATCATCCAGCTTGATGTGCTGGTATTGACCCTGGGTAAAATCGGGCAGTATTTTGCCCGCCCCGTCACGCAATTCACGATTGAATTTCTTGGCGACACGCTCAATGGCGCCATCAAGCAGTTGCGTTGCCAGTGCACGCACCTTGATCTGCTGACTGTTGTCCTCTACGGTATGCTGAAAGCTCTCCTGCTGATGCTGCAAGCCTGTTGCCCGGCGGACACGATCACGCTCTGCGGCAATCTCCTCATCCAGCTCCTTGAGTCTATCCTCCTGAAGATTGATCACCTGGTTGAGCCAGGTAGTCTCACGGTTGGCGCCTGCCTGCACCTCCTTGTCACTGGCCTGGTGCAGTTTCAGCCATGACAATAGCGTCGATGTCTGGGCAGCATCGATCTGCAGTTCAACTGCGTCGGCATTGAGTCCCAGCAGTTTGAGATCGTCACCGCTGCTGCGCTGCTCCACGCTTTTTTCAAATAAGTGATAGTAGTTGCCACTTCCTGATTCCAGCTGCCGCATCCTGGAAGCTGCCGAGGAACCGCTTTTCCATAGCAGCAGTGCAATCAGGCCAAATGCACCGGCGAGATAGACGAGCAGGGGAAGAAACGCATCACTCCAGAAAGGCATTTTCGCCAGCAGATCATGAAGAACCACGGATACAGCGCGTTCAGGCAACAGAGTTATCATCAGCCAGATTACGGCCAGCGTCGCTCCAGACAGCAACAGCAGCATCTCGTATAAACGTGACTTTCCTCTTCTCGATCTCGCTGCCTGGTATTCATTCAGCGTTGCCAAATAGGCTCCGGTCTTCTCCTGCAGCTCCTCTCCGCGCTGTTCACAGGCATCGCAAGCGGTATCGATGGATGCGCGCTGCGACTCCATCTCCTGCAGATAATCCGGTATGACAGCCAGATCTTCCAACTCCTCCTGCAGGTGGATATGCTGCGAATCGGCATTCACCATCCCTTTTCGGAAGTGGGCGATCTCCCGCTCAAACTCATCACGTGATTTTTCCAGGCTGAGAATACCCGCCATGCTCTTGATCGCATCACTATGCGGATGAGGGGTCGTCAGTTCACGCTGGGCAAGGTAGAAAGATTCGATATATTCATCATACTTGATGCCAAGAATCTGCTGTATCTGCAGTTTGACGGCATCCGCACCCTTGGTGACATGTTCATCTTCGCCGACAACCGACAGCCTGGCGCTATGGTTGCCGTCTGAATCAAGATGGCGTGTAATTTCATACTCTTTGTCATCCGCAGCCACAAAGCGCAACATGACCAGGCAGCGGTTCTCACCCCAGCGAATCACCTTCTGGCGGCTCTTCTCGTCCAGAGACCAGGTGCGGCCAAACAGCGCAAAACAGATGGTTTCACCAATGCTGCTTTTTCCGGACTCATTAGCTCCGCTGATGCCGATCACGCCCTTTTGCGGCATATCCTCCAGCAGCAGGGTTCCATATTTCAAGACATTTTTCGCATAGAGACGGGTAATGATCATGCGCGCTCTCCCCCCTCAAGCAGTGGTATCAGCTGGCGTACGGAAAGTTTGACCGCCTCGTCGTAAAGTTCAACATCAAACTGTCCGCCGGCATTCATTCGGTGTTCACGCTCTTCGGCGCAGTAGGCTTCAAATTCCTGCAGAACTTTTGGTTTATCTTGTGGCATTGTGGGAGGTTCTCCTTTAAAAAACTGTGTTGTTTGCATCGCCATGCAAACACATCAAATCCTGCATAGTATAACTCATGAGAGCTCTAAATCTAATCGCTGCGCGCTTAGATTAGAGTCCCCATTCAAGTTTATCCGCAGGGGAAGATACATAAATCAATGACTTATAGCCAGGTTTGGTAACATCTCAATAACTCCGTGCACAATTACTTGTCATTTCGACCAAAGGGAGAAATCTTGAATTTGTTCACTATATCCCGTGCTTTCAGATTTCTCCCTTTGGTCGAAATGACAACATAGCGAATGAAGAACCTGCACGGGGTTATTGAGAAGTTACCAGGTTTGGCATTTCCCGTCCCCCGAACCCTCATCCCTTCGATGCAACCAGAGTTTTCCTATGCAGTGAGACGAAGACGCACATCCAGATCACTAAAATCGACAGACTGCAGTTCCACTTTTACGATTTGATCCAGCTCCATCCCCGATGTGCGCCGCAAACGGCACTCCAGTGCGAGTTCCGGCACGATCAGCGTCGCTCTGCGTTCGTCGAGCGCCGCGATGACCGCTTCACCACACCATTTTTCCTGACGTTTCAGCCACGCAAGCTTCCAGTGCTGATTGGAGAAGCGTTCCGCACGTCTGATCACAGATGATGCCGCCGCAGAGGCGCCGATGCGCTCCGTAATCGCCTCATGACTCAGTAAGGGCTGCTGGCGTAAAAAGCTTCTGATTTGCTGATGCGTCAGCAGATCCGGATAACGTCGCAGGGGACTGGTCACACGCGTATAGGAGTCAAGCCCCAATCCGGAATGCCGCTCCGCCTGTGTCGCCATGCGCGAAGGTTTGAACTTGCGCCGACAGGCGAAGTTGGCTGCCAGGCCCTGCGGTTGAAGCTCCTCTTCCGGAGGAGGTTGATTGGCAAAGGGAATGGGGATATCGTGCTTGATCGCGAACAGGGATACAGCCTCCCCCGCCGACAGCATCGCCTCGGCAACCATCTCCCTGCTGCCGCCGCGCTCCAACGGACGGATCACAATCTCCTCGCCTTTGATGCGCACGCTTACTTCCGGCAGATCCAGCGAAATGGCGCCATTTTCATGGCGCCGCCGGCGAAATCTCCCGGTCACTTCCAGCATTTCCGCAAAGCGGCTCTGCAACTGCTCATCCGCCCCGCCATAGCTCAGACGCGTCACCTCGACAATGCTCGGCTGGATTTTGATATCCGACAGGCTGCCATCCTCGCCCACCTCGAAACTGACTGACAACACAGGCGTCTGCTGCTGCAAACCAAGCCCCAGCTGCTGCGTTACAGCATGCGGAAACATCGGGATCAGCGCTTCTGGAAGATAGAGATTAGCTCCGCGTTCACGTGCAGCCACGTCCAGGGCAGAGTCCGGAGGCGCCAGTGCAGCAACGTCTGCAATATGCACCCATAAACGATTGCCCTGAACCGAGATAGCATCATCCGGATCGGTGCTGCCCTCATCATCGATGGCAAAAGCAGGCAGAGCTGTCAGATCAACCCGCTCCTCATCTTCAACTTGCGGAACCTCGACCTGTGGCTCCTCCATTGCAACGCCTGCACGTAGTGGATGGAGGTTGAATTCATGCTCCCAGTATCCGCTTTTCAACAGCAGTTGATGTGCATGCTGCTCATTTTCAGAGAGCCCGAGCGCCTTCATGATGCGGCTGCCAGTCGCCTGCCCCAGCGCTACTTTTTCGACCTCCTGTAGTTGCCGGCGATCATCCCCGAGCATGCGCCCCTCTTTCAGACGTGCGATCATCGCATCCCACGCCGCCTTGTGCTGTGCTTTTTGATCACGCTCCGCCTTGTCTGCCGCTATCTCTACAGCACTCCTTGCTGTAATGGCATCAACGCTGCCGGTAAAATAGAGGCCCTCATGCAGCAGTTGCAACGCAGACCAGCAGGTCGACGGGGTATCGTCCCCAAAGAGAAGAGCGGCAAAATCGGACAAACCGACAGACTCTCCCTGAAGCAACTCCAGCGCATCTTCAAGATCCGGCTTTCCGGCGTCGAGCGCCTCAAGATCAGCGACAGGCCCGGCATGAATGAAGTGGATATCCTTCTCCCTGACACGCTTGCTATTTCTGGTTCTCCCCTTGCCGAACTCGATATCGATCTTGTCGCTGATGGCGGTAATGCGCGCCGGACGACTTTTATACAACACCAGATTATTGACTGAAAAATTCCCCATCGGGCTCACGTTTTGATACTCGGATGGCGTATCATACTCCCCTTGTTCACCACCCTGCCGCCCCATGCATAAAAAAATCCGCCTCATCGACAAACTGCTGTTTAAAATAACCGGCATGCTGCCCTGCCGCATCATCCGTGGAAATCAGGGCGAACCCTATCTGGAGCGCTACCACCTTTTCCGTCTGCCTGGAGGCTGCGGCGCCTATATCCACCGTTTTCTCTCCAGCGATCCGGATCGCGGCCTGCATGATCATCCCTGGAATCGTGCGCTCGGCATCGTGCTCGCCGGAGGTTACATGGAACAGCGACTGGTCAACGGCAAAATTGTTGAACGCCACCTCGGGGCAGGCAGGATCAACCACCTCGGCGGTGATGATTTTCACCGCGTCATCCTGCCTCACGAGCATCATGCATGGACATTTTTCATGCACACTGCAAAAGTCAGGGATTGGGGTTTTTTAACCGTCGGCAGCGATGGCAAACAACGCTATACCGAACATGACAAGGTCAATGAGGAGGGCTCCCATCATCGCTGGTGGAAGCACGCATCCAGTGGAAGAGATGCAGCACGGGAGGCATTGCATAGCTGACAACCCTAAAACCCCGCAATTGATCACTTGATCAAGCTTCACTGTTGCGTCATGCTTGATGCAACAACATCTCAAAGATAAAAACATCCATGATGAACAATTGCCAACTCTTCGACCTCTCTGATCTTGGCCTGATACGCGCCAGCGGTGATGACATCGAACATTTTCTGCAGGGACAACTCACTAATGACATCACAGAAGTTACGTCAGAACATAGCCAGCTGAGCGGCTACTGCACGCCAAAAGGACGCCTGCTCGCGACCATGAGGGTGATATCCCACGCTGGAGATTTTTTGCTGCTGATGCCCCGGGAACGGCTCACACCAGTGCTGCAGCGCCTGAGTATGTTTGTATTGATGTCAAAAGTGACGCTCAGTGACGCCTCTGACGAGTTGCAAACCATCGGACTCTATGGCGACTGCGCCACATCGCTGCCCGCTGCTGATATAGCTGCACAGGCGGATGACTGCATCGCAACAGAAGATGGCGTCACCACCGTGCGTATCGCCGCCAGTGCACCGCGATTCCTGCTCATAGGTTCAGCCGGGGCAATCACACAACGCCGGCAGCATTTGACTGAGACCACAACCCCGGGCACTGATCAGCAGTGGCGCCTGCTGGATATTCGCGCAGGCCTGCCCTCGGTTTTTGATGCCACTATCGAGGCGTTTGTACCGCAAATGGTCAACATGCACCTGGTGAATGGCGTCAGTTTCAGCAAGGGCTGCTACACAGGTCAGGAAATTGTCGCCCGCATGCACTATCTGGGAAAACTCAAGCGCCGCATGTATCGGGTTGCAGTTGAAGGCGACTGTCCTGCCAGCGGCGCCGATCTCTATTCACCGCAAAGTCAGTCAGGACAGGGAAGTGGAAAGATTGTCATGAGCGCCGTATCAGCAGACGGCGTCTGCGAAGCGCTGGCAGTGATCGAAGTAGCAAACGCCGAAACCGGCGAATTGCGCCTCAATGATGAGAATGGGGACAAACTGGAAATTCTCGGACTGCCCTACTCCTTCGAGGAGAATATTTCTCAATAATCCCGTTCAGATAAACAGGGGTGGGATCAGCCTTTCAGGGCTGTATAAAACAGGGAAAAAACAGCTCTGCGAGAGTGATTTGAAAAAAGAGCTCCATTTGCCAGCATATATTTCACCTCGGGGATTGACCATTCTGACTGAAATCCTTATTATACCGCTCTCCATTCCTCGATAGCTCAGTTGGTAGAGCAACGGACTGTTAATCCGTTTGTCCCAGGTTCGAGCCCTGGTCGAGGAGCCAATTAAGCAACTGATTTAACGGAATAAATCAGGCCGTAAGGCAACACTGAGACACGCTGAAAAGTGGCAATAGGTACCAAACAGGTACATTGCCGGATTTTTACGTGTTTCAGGAGTTACCGAAATGGCAACCATCACCAAGACAAAGGCCGGCACATTTAAGGCCATCATCCGCAAAAACAGCAAGGTCATCAAGACCAAAACATTCCGCCTCAAGAAAGATGCGCGCACTTGGTCAAAGCGCATAGAGAACAAATAAGTGCACTCGTTTTCTCACCGATGAGGAGCGCACTGCGCTGCTGGCGGCTTGCCGTGAATCCGATTGGAACAAACTCTATCTGCTGGTATTGATGGCGCTGACCACCGGTGCAAGACTGGGAGAACTGCTTGGTCTGCACTGGGATGAGATTGACTTCAAAGAAAGAACAGCGCTGACGCATGACTTTTTAGTCTACGACAAATCAGCGGATTTTCTTCAGGAAGATCATCGAGGTCAAGCACGGTCAAAGGATCTGCAATCAACATTCCGCGTAACTTGCTGTTGCGTTTCCGGCTTTGTTGCCGGTATGTCCAGATGGGCTGGTTAGGGGCCGGAATCCTGTGGATCCCCAAAGACTGGAAACCCCTCTGGAGTTCCTCCAATTCAAGGTTCTCGACATGTCGCAAGTAACGCCTGAAGATTGCCGGTGAAACGATCAGCAATCCCTCCTCTACCCTGTGCAGATGCGCATTGTCAGTGTTGATTCCAATGTTGTCGTCAATGATTTGCTGGCGCAGCCACTGGAGAAAATCCTGCCCGGCCTGCTTCTCCTTCGCTCGCCGTGATGTCGCCACAACAGGCGA
This sequence comes from Gammaproteobacteria bacterium, assembly GCA_030594925.1. GTDB lineage: Bacteria > Pseudomonadota > Gammaproteobacteria > Chromatiales > Chromatiaceae > Sva-25. The sequence continues at coordinate 4,367 of JAUVEG010000014.1, read as the reverse complement.
AACGGATGGGTGTGGCTCACTCTCCGCCTCGGGGTGTATTCGCTGATTTTCCTTGTTCTATGATAGTGGTTTTGGTGTGGCGTATTGATCCGCCCTGGTGATGATCTCACCGAGCATCCCCGCCTCTGCGTAACGCCCAGAGAGTGTGAGCAACCCCATCACCTGAATTTGGCATTCCTGTTCAAACAGGATGCTGAGATCGTGATGCATCAGATCATGGAAATGGAGATTTCCAATCTCTGATATTTTGCACTGCCTGGCTTACGGGACGGAGATGATCGATACTGTCACATTGACAATATGCTGCAGACATTCAATATCTTTCATCATGCGAAATCTTGAACGGCTGTAGTTTCTACAGATGGCCATTTACACATCTCTCTACTTGACGGATGTGCTAATATAGCTAATAATTACAGTACGGCAATTAGCCGTACCTTTTTATATCGGTGAGGTGATAGTCTTGGCACATGCAACACAACGGGAGCGCATTGAAATGCGAGTCGATGCAGATATTAAACAGATGGCGGAAAGAGCTTCAGCGGCGTTAGGTTACGCCTCGCTAACAGAGTTCATCACCAGTTTGATTCGTGAAAATGCGCCAGAAATTTTACAACGAGAGGCTTCGATCCAACTCACTAATGCCCAGTTTGATCGTTTCACGTCAATCTGTAACGATACAGAGAGAAAGCCATCTGCACGCATTATAGAAGCGTCCAGGCGTCTGGATGCCGAGGGGTTTTAATTGGTTTTTTTGCAGGAGTTTGTTTTAGCTGATCATACAAAACAGGATCTCAAGAGGTTTAACTGCGGCAAGCCAGAGATGAACATATTTCTGTCACGTTTTGCGATCAAAAACATGCGGTTGAATCTTAGTCGAACGTGGGTCTTACCGATCGTTTCTGAAGACCAAACCCACCAAAAGACGCAAATTGCTGCTTATTATACACTGGCTTCCTCCACCATCATGCGGGAAGAAATCCCCTCCAGCAAGCGATTACCGGGCTACCCTGTCCCAATAGTGCTTCTAGCAAGACTCGCTGTAGATGAGCAATTTCAAGGAGATCGGCTCGGAGAAAAGACCCTGATCTCTGCGCTTAAAAAATCTCTAGAATTGACCGAAGCTGGATTACCCGCACTTGGTGTGATATTGGATGTTCTGGACGAAGATGCTCTCAGATTTTATCAGCACTATGAATTATTTGAGTCATTTACCGATGACCCAATGCGATTGTTTGTATCCATGCACATCTTAAAACAAATATAGAGTGCAACCCTCTTTTTCACACCACATCTCGACGGCTGGAGCAATGAATGATCGCTCAACTTCGAAAAAGGCTATGCCGAGAACATTTGAATAACCGCAACGAGCAGTCATTTGCTACGCCGCACATCCTGCCCATGAAGGGAAGTTTATTGTGTCTGCCCCTCCCCCCTTGACTGTCCACCGGATGCTGTATCCACTGGTCAACAAGCAACCACGCCACTTGCGGCAGAATGGGTACTCAAACAGGTCTCACATGGATAAAATGGCTCTCTCCGATAAACAGTGCAGTTCATTGATGAGGGGAAGGATCAGAATGACTGGTATTGCTCCTTATGCATAGTGCCCAGTTATGTATAGTGCGCGATCTTGAAGCACTCAGTCGGTGATGCCGACCCGTAGCAGTCTTTGCCCGCCCGCACACTCGATTGTAAACAAGCTATTTTTACGATTGATTTCCAATAGGTTACTTGTTGGCTCAGTCCATTAAAAATAGCATGTTCAGTTGCCTGTCTTCGGTAACAACACCTGTTTCACATTGCATCAATCAGATGTAGCCACAGCTAGACATGACGTGCTGTAAAGCTTTTCTTCATCAAGCCACTCGACCACCTCACGCCAAGTTGCGAAAGCATCAGTGACATCGAACAACCAGTCGTCGTAGCCCTGGAAGCAGGCACGCATATAGTCGACGCGCTTGCGGCTGTCGTCGAGGGGGCCATGGCTCAGATCATCCTGAATACTGAGCTCGTTTCCGAGTATACCGTGAGAGCGGCAGGCGGCGCGCTGCACTGTCTCCGAGGGCAATGTGGAGTGGACTTATCATCTGCCTGGACGCATCCTCGACGTCGCTGGAACTGGCGAAGGCCCGAGTCGCGGTGGCGACCATTCCGGCCCGGACTTCAGAATGGTTTCTTACCTGGCCCCGCAAAATACCAGATGATGAAACCGATCAGAGGCAGCAAAAATACCACCAGCGCCCAGATTCACCAGGAATTTTGCTTACCCGTCCTTTTGCGGCGAAAGACGTCGGCCAGGAACGGACAGGTTCGGTTAACGACTTCGCTTTTTGACGGCATGGTTTCACGCAAATGACGGTTCAAAAACAGACCGCGAGATTAATTCAGTGGCCATAGACGTTCACATCAATTTGCAGTCCGCTATTAAGGGGCGGGAATTCCGCCCCTTACGGTGACCAGTGCTAGGCGGCGGGGGTCCCGCCGATCAGCAAGAGCACGCCGAGATTGATCAGGACGATAACGGCAGCCGCCAACAATGCACCCCCGAAACCTTTGACCGTCAGGCCCTTGAGAAACTGTCCACTGACATAGATTGCGACCACCGCGACGACAAAGCCAATTACCGATTTAACCGCGATGCCGGATTCCGGCAGAAAGTGCGTTGGGAGGTTGGTCAGGACCCCGATGACCACGCCCGCCAGTATCGCCCAACCAAAATTGTCGACTTTGAGCCCCAGGTTGAGCTTGCTCAACAGCCAGATCATGGCGCCTGAAATAACGGCCGCGATCGCGATGCCTATGACCAAACCAATAATCAGTTCCATCTAATTGCTCCTCTGTCTAAGGTTCTTTTCCTGATTCGTTCCATCACTCTCGATCCTGTGAACCTGGGTCTCCATTTATCGATAGTCCTGCCAACCGGCCTCGTAGCCTCTGGCGAAATAGGGCTCGAAACGGCTGTCGTACCCATCTGCGTGGCGACCATAGAAGTTGCTCATGCTGGCCTTACCGTCCTTGGCGCCTGCTTTATAGCCGTCCTTGTAATATTCGCATTCATTACCCTTGAGGTCGGATGTGCATTGATTATCTGCTTGACTACCACCGTGATGACCACCATCGTTGGTAGTACATGCTGTTAATAACAGGAGCATGACAGGTAGGCAAATAAGTCTGATTTTACTCATACGGTTTCTCTGTTGGTTTAGATTTTTCGAAATAAATGAAAACGGGGTATCCACTTTACTCTCGTTGCCACTACATGATGTGTTCAACTTGATTGGCAATGCAAATAGCTCACTACATCTTGTACCTAGGAGAGGGAAGTGGATACCCCGTTTAAATGAATTGTACACTCTGGCATCTCTCCTTCCTGTGAACCTAGGGCACCAACTTACCGGTTTTTCTTCCAACCGGCCTCGTAGCCTCTTGCGAAATAGGGCTCGAAACGGCTGTCGTACCCATCTGCGTGGCGACCGTAGAAGTTGCTCATGCTGGCCTTACCGTCCTTGGCGCCTGCTTTATAGCCGTCCTTGTAATATTCGCATTCATTACCCTTGAGGTCAGATGGACATCTATTATTTGCGTGCCCACCACCGTGTTGGGAATCATTGTAGCTGAAGACCGCACTGCAGCCCTTGTCCACCCATACGCCGTCGCTGTCGGCACCCCAGGAATGATCCTTTTTACACTTGCCGTCCAGCTTTTGGGTCAGCTTTACATCCAGATTATTGGCATTTGCCAAAGGACAGCGATTGAACTGGTCCTGAAAGGAAGAACAGGCAATCTCCCCAGCATTCGCAACTGGCGCGAAGCCCAGTGTCAAACTAAGGATGATTAAAGCTTTAAATACAGACATATGTTTCACTTAGGTTTTCTCCTGTAAAAAGATGGAAGATTATTTTGAAGATCCTGAAAAAATGCATTGCATTTGCACATCGACGCATGGCGAATCATTGATTTGAATCATTCGTACAGAAAGTTTCTGCGCGCCGATTCGAAGATCATACTACTATATCGATATTCTGACTAGTACAACGATGCATAAATATCTAGTAGCAGGATTAACATCTAATCCGTCATCCCGGCGAAGGCCGGGATCCATGGAATCAATCACTTACACGCTAACACACGTGGATTCCGGCTAAAAGACTGCCGGAATGACGAGGTTTTTCGAGCGTTTCTGATGATAGATATTTATGCACTTCTGTACTAGAGTCAATCCCTGAGTCAGCTGTCCGAGCAGATTTTGATGGTGCAGTGAACAGCCGGTCAATACTCATTGCTGTCATTCAAGGCCAGTACTACAATCGTCTTTATCGTCACTGTGCCGCCCTTCGGGTAGGTGTCTTTACATATAAACAAAG
>JAUVEG010000187.1 GCA_030594925.1 Gammaproteobacteria bacterium | reverse complement strand
GTACCTTTGCCGGCGCCTGGTGCGCCTAATAGAATCAGTTTCATGAAGTAGTTTCCTGTAGTGAGTGTATGAAATAGTGGAAAATTTTGATTGGCGCATATTCTATACGGTTAGCCGCTATTTTTCACTCGGTGTTTTTATAAATGCGTCTGAGAAGGCAATGCAAAGCCCCGTTGCTGAAGATAAAAACTTTTTTTCTGAAAATGCCAGACTCTTTTGTTTTGCTGCAAACTACCAACTGACAACTGCAAACTTTCTTTTATTGCTATACTCCCGTGACTTTCAACAGATACCATTTATGCCCATCAAGGAACCTATCGATGCAACACCTCCTGCTATCCTGCTTCACTCTTGTTATCTCATTCACCCTGCTGCTGACGCCTGCCCACTCTGCCGGTAACTCCTCCCTGGAAAATATCGTCAAGTCAGGAAAAAATCTGGCCATGTACTGGCCCGACTTTTCAGATTACAGGAGCCACGCGGAGGAACTCTACGCAAACAACAACTTCAAACCTCTGTGGTTCAAGAACGGCAAGCCGACAAAAGAGGCAGGTGATGTCATCCGGATTCTCAGCCATGCCGACTCCAAAGGGCTGAATGCGGTTGATTATGACAGTGAATTGTTGACCAAATCATTAAAAAACGGGGTTTCGGAGAATACCGGTCAGGTAGATGTTGCGCTGACTGTGGCCGTCATGCGCTATCTCTCCGACCTGCGTGTCGGCAGAGTGGATTTCAAAAGTCTGAGCAATGACTTCGACATCCCGGACAAGCGCATACATCTTGCTGCATTTGTACAAAAACTGACAACATCCTCACATGTTAAACAGCAGCTTGACTCGGTCGAGCCTCAGCTTCCGCAATACAGGGTACTGCCAAAAGCACTGGCCAGATATCGCAAACTGGCGCAGGATCCGAAGCTCTCTGAAAAACTCTCTGACAGTAAAACAATTCACCCCGGCGAAGCGTTCACGCAGACAAATCTACTCGCCTACAAACTCCACAAACTCGGTGATCTTAAAAAAATGCCTTCACCGGGAGAGAGTTATTCAGGCGAAGTTGTCAAGGGAGTCAAAAAATTTCAGCAAAGGCATGGCATCGATCAGGATGGCGTACTTGGCAAGGGGACATTCCGCCAGCTCAATACGCCGATAAAAAAACGCGTCGATCAGATTATTCTCGCTATGGAACGCTTCCGCTGGTTTCCCAATGATTTTGGACAAAACCCTGTCATCGTCAACCTGCCGGAATTCCGCGCCCGCGCTTACCGCAAAGTTGGTGAGCAGAAATATCAACTGAAACTGGAGATGAACGTTGTAGTGGGTAAAGCCTACCCGCGCAACCAGACGCCGGTATTCAACAAGAGAATGAATCACCTGGTCCTGGCGCCCTACTGGAATGTACCCACCAGCATTACAAAAGGGGAGTTAATACCCAAGCTGGATAAAGACCCCTCGTATCTGCAGAAAAAGCATTACGAGATCGTCGATGGCGAGGGAAACACCCACTCCTACAATAGCAACAGTAAAAGCGCTCTGCTGAACGGCAAACTGAGAATTCGCCAGAAGCCCGGAGATCACAACTCGCTGGGGCTGGTGAAATTTATGTTTCCCAACAAATATTCTGTCTATATGCATGGCACCCCCGCACAAAGTCTGTTTGCCAAATCGAAACGCGACTACAGTCATGGCTGCATCCGTCTCGAAGACCCGCTTGCAATGGCACAGTATATTACCGCACTGGATGGGCAGGGCGATACCTGGACAAAAGAGCGTTTGAAAAAGACCATGGAGTCGGGCAAGGCAACGACGGTCAAGCTGAATGCGGATATCCAGGTCTTCGTCCTCTACACCACGGTGGTGGTGCATCAGGATGGGAAAATCTTCTTTTATGACGATATCTATGGTCACGACAAAAAACTGGCAAGCGCTCTGGCCGGCGGCTACCCCTATCCCTGGGTGAAGTGATCTCTTGTATAGAAGAGAAATGAACCACGGAACACACTGAATACACGGAAAAAGAAAACTTAGCTATTCAGCATATTCGGGACCGTCACTGCTACCGGCTATATCCACAAGAAAACGTCGTGAATACATCCATGGTCGCTTACGGCATCCTGCCTCGCGCGACACTGATACATCCTTGTATGACGTAGGCGGAAATAGAGCATCTGCCGCACATGGATGTGCCAATGCCGTGATTGCATGGATGCAAAGGAACGGCCATGCCTCCAACGTTTCTTGCAGATACACCCAATAGCAGTGACTGTTTTGCGCTTTATTGAAGATGCTGAATAGTTACAAGAAAACAAGAATAATTCCGTGTGGTCTGTGTGTGTTCTGTGGTTAAAAAGAGAGCCGTCCTAAAACCTAAAACTTAAAACCTACCAAAATACCATCTGAATGCGGCTGCCTTGTCCATGCACTCCTGGTACTCCTCATCTGCATTCGAGTCGGCGACAATTCCTCCGCCCACCCAGTAGTGCGCTCTTTCTCCCTGGCGCACCAGCGTTCTGATAACGATGCTGCTGTCCATATCACCGTCAAAGCCGATGTAACCGATAGCGCCGCAATAGATGCCGCGCCGGTACGGCTCCAGCTCTTCGATAATCTCCATGGCGCGGATCTTTGGCGCGCCGGTTATCGAGCCGCCGGGGAAACAGGCGCGCAGCAGGCTGAGCGCATCCTCATTCTGCCGCAGTCGCCCTGTGATATGGCTGACCAGGTGATGCACTGTGGAGTAGCTCTCCACCTTGAACAGCTCAGGTACCTGAATGGTTCCCGGTTGTGCAACCCGGCCAAGGTCGTTGCGCAGCAGGTCGACTATCATCAGGTTCTCAGCCCGATCCTTGTCGCTGTTGTAGAGTTCGTCCTTGAGTTTCAGGTCACTGCCTGGAGATGCGCCGCGCGGCCTGGTTCCCTTGATGGGCTGCGTCAGGATGTTGCCATGACGCAGCTGTAAAAAACGTTCCGGAGAGAAACTCAGCACTTCGATGCCATCGAGCAGCATGTAGGCGCCAAAGGGAGCCGGATTATGCCGGCGCATCTGTTGATATCCCGGCCAGCCGTCTCCCGTGACGGATGCGGAGAAGCGCTGGGCATAGTTGACCTGGTAGCAGTCACCCGCGCTGATGTACTCCTGTATTGCATCAAATGCCTGCTGATAGGCATGACGGCTGACAGCAGAGACAAAAGGAGTGACGGCTTTCAGCGGTTCCGCGACGGGATGCGCGGCATTGTGTTTCACTCGCTGTCGCAACTGCGTCCACAACTCTCTGGTCTGTCCATATCTCCCCTGCCCCACCAGCCAGCTTTTGCATCGTTGATGATCAACAACGATGGCCCAGTCGTAGATGCCGACCATCATCTCGGGAAGCTGGTCGATATCTTCGGCAAGCTGCGGCAGATGCTCGATACGCCGTGCAAGATCATAGCCGAAGTAACCGATGGCGCCTCCTTCAAAGGGGAGATGCGAAAAACTCCTGCTAACCTTCCCCAGCCTGCCGCGCACCAGTTCGAATGGATCAGCCGTTTCAAGAATCGTTTGGCCACTCTCTTCTACAGTGGTTTTCCCACTGCGGGTGACCAGGGTGACGGCAGGGGCGGCAGCAATAATATCCACCATGCCCCTGTCATGACTTCCGCTGTCCAGCATCACAGGCCAGCGCAGATCACGCACTGCAGACAACAACAGCGTGCTGTCGCGGTGGTAGGGGATCTCTTCGAAGCGCGGAAAGGTGAGGCTGGTATGCACAATAATGCGGTATTAATTATGAGCCATGAAGTTCAATAGTCACATCCTATACAGCCACTAGTAATCCTTGAGTGACCAACATCTTAAAAAATGAGTCGAATTTCAATAATGATTCTCGCAAAGACGCAAAGCTCGCCAAGAAAAACCTTTGCGGTCTTTGCGTCTTGGCGAGAGAAAATGGTTTTATTCATGCCTCGTCAGTCTGAGCTTTGATCTCGCAAACATTGCACGGGATATTTGGACAATGGCCGGCCTTCG
>JAUVEG010000055.1 GCA_030594925.1 Gammaproteobacteria bacterium | reverse complement strand
GCTGGTTGAATCCGGTGCGGTGAGCCGCGCCATCGAACAGCTGCAGCAGGGTGGTCATATCTATGAGAAGAGCGGCGCCTTGTGGTTTCGTTCCTCCGATTTTGGTGACGGGAAGGACAGGGTGGTGGTGCGTGACAATGGACAGACGACCTATTTCGCCTCTGACATCGCCTACCACATGGAGAAGTTTGAGCGTGGTTTCGATCGGGTCATCGACGTCTGGGGGGCTGATCATCACGGCTATGTTCCCCGCATCAAGGGTTCGTTGCAGGCGCTCGGACGCAATCCTGAACAGCTGGAAGTGATATTGGTGCAGTTTGCAAACCTCTATCGTGGTGGTGAAAAGGTACAGATGTCGACCCGTTCGGGGGAGTTTGTCACTATTCGTCAGCTGCGCAAGGAGGTGGGGCGTGATGCGGCGCGCTTCTTCTATGTGATGCGCAAGGCGGAGCAGCATCTGGATTTTGATCTGGAGCTGGCCAAATCACAATCATCGGATAATCCGGTCTACTATGTGCAATATGCGCATGCGCGTATCTGTGCGGTGCTGCGTCAGGCGCAGGAGAAGCAGCTGGATGTGACCCCGTCAACGGGGGGCAACAATCTGGAGTTGTTGACAACATCACATGAGCAGATGCTATTGACGACGCTCTCCCGCTACCCTGAAGTGGTTCTGTCGGCGGCGATGAAGCATGAGCCGCATCAGTTGTGTCACTATGTGCGGGATCTGGCCAACGATTTTCACGCCTACTACAATGCCCACCCCTTCCTCGTTGATGATGATGCGCTGCGTGATGCGCGTATCAAGCTTGTTCTCAGCATCCGGCAGGTTCTCAAAAACGGCCTCGGGCTGTTGGGTGTCTCTGCGCCCGAGAGTATGTAATGGCAACCGATTACAAATCCTATGTGCGGCGTCCTATTCAGGAAAAAACCTCCCGCGAGCAGTATCGTGAAAAGCGCCGTTCGGAGCCCCTGCCCGGATGGGTGTGGTTTGCCGGTGGGCTGCTGTTGGGTGCGCTGGTGATGGGGGTAATGTGGGTAAAGGATTATCAGGCGAACAGTCAGGCAGCAGAAGCGCAGCGGAAAGATGCGCAAACAGAACAGCCAGTTACGGCATCGCAAAAAGCTGCCGGCGAAAAAAAGCAATCACAAGCATCGCCACAGCCCGTTGTGGTGCACCCCCAGTTCGAATTTTACTCGGTGCTTCCGGATATGGAGGTTGAAGTGCAGCCTGATTCGTTGCGACCTGCCGCATCAAAGCCGGTTGTAGCTGCCACCGTAACGGCAGAAGCAACGATCGAGTCGCCCGTCGATAAAATACCGGAAGCTGTGGTAAAACCACCCAAAACTGATGCGAAAAGCCAGTTTCAGATGCAGCTCGCCTCCTTTCGTTCACGCACTGATGCCGAACGTATGATGGCAAGTTCGGCCTTGAAGGGGGTCACGACGCGCATTGAAAAAGTCACGATTAACGAAAAAGCCTACTACCGTGTGCGCAGCGGACCTTACAGCCGTGAACAGGCGTATAGCCTGCATAAAAGATTGAAAAAGAGTGGCATTGAGAGTCTGATCATGCGCGTCAAGAAGTAAAACCCTCACCCCAAATCTCTCCACAAGGGGGGAGAGGGTGAAGATAGTCTCATGTCAGCTCTGTTGCAGGAGGAGAAATTTGATTACTCGCTGGTGGCGCAATAATCTGGAGAGGCTCCAGTTGCAGCTGGCAAAGCAGGATGCGCTTTTCCCGCTTGCCGTGCTGGGTTGTGCTGCCGGTGTGCTCTCCGGCCTGGTGATTGTTGCTTTTCGTTTGCTGGTTGAAGAGAGCCAGGCGGCTTTTTTTCCGGGCGGAGAGAGCGAAAATTTTGAAGGCCTTGGCTGGCAGGCACGTATGCTGCTGCCGCTTGCGGGCGGAGTGATCCTGATTGCCATGTTTCGATGGGGTGGCAAGGGCATTCATGTGCTTGGTGTGGCGCGGGTGATGGAGCGCATGGCTTATCACCAGGGGTATTTGAAGCTTCGCGGTTTGCTGTTGCAGTTTTTTGGCGCTGCTGCAGCGATCATTGGCGGTTTTTCTGTTGGCCGTGAGGGGCCCCACGTCTACCTTGGCGCTGCCGGCAGCAGTCTCATGGGGCAGTGGCTGAATGTGCCGAACAACACGATTCGCACACTGGTGGGATGCGGCACTGCGGCGGGGATAGCGGCCTCTTTCAATACACCGCTTGCCGGCGTCATCTTCGCTCTGGAGGTGGTGATGCTGGAGTATACGCTGGCCAGTTTTCTCCCGGTGATTCTTGCCGCTGCAAGCGCTACACTGGTTTCCATTGCCGTGTTTGGGAATGCGCCTGCATTTGATGTCTCGATAATGGGACTCAGTGATCTGTCGGATGTATTTTTTATCCTGCTGCTGGGTATTGCAGCCGGTGTTCTTTCTGCTGGTTTTATCCATATGGTGCAGATGATTGCGCACCACTCCAGAGTCTTGCGGCACTGGCAGCGGCTGCTGCTGGCGGCACTGACAGCCTCGCTTTTCGGGCTGTTGCTGCCGCAGGTGATGGGCATCGGTTATGACACTGTTGACCAGGCATTGACGGGCAGCATCGGCCTGTCGCTGCTGGCTTTGCTGGTGATCGGCAAACTGGTTGCGACCTCCGCCTGTATCGGCCTGGGTATTCCGGGAGGGATGATTGGACCGGCGCTCTTTATCGGGGCAATGCTCGGCAGTCTTTTCAGTCAGCTGAGTGCGCAGGCAGGCATTCATGTGGACCCCGGTTTTTTTGCGTTGCTGGGCATGGGAGCAATGATGGGGGCCAGCCTGCAGGCCCCCCTGGCTGCACTGGTTGCCATGATGGAGTTGACCTATAGTCCGGGAATCATTATGCCGGGTATGGTGGTGGTTGTCATTGCATCGCTCACCTCCAGTGAGCTGTTTGGTAAAGAGTCGCTCTTTATCTCCATGCTCAAGGCCAGTGGCATGGACTACAGCAGTAGTCCGGTGCATGTTGCACTGCGGGGCATGGGTGTTGCCGGCGCCATGAATAAATCCTTTGTGCGCAGCGATGCGATTATTGATCAGAATCAGGCTGCGGCCGTGCTGGAGGCCAGGCCGGTGTGGATATTGATCAATGGCGAGGAGTCTCCGGCCGCTCTGCTGCGGGCAGTGGATTTAGCCAGCTATATCGATAGGGAAGATGAGGGTGGGGATGACGGCAAGGGAACCATTGACCTGATGGACATTCCGGGAAAACGCCTTGAGATTCATTCGGTGCATATCCGGGCGACACTACTTGAAGCACGGGAAATTCTTGATCGATCATCGCTGCAAGCACTCTATGTTCAACGTCAGACAGCACCTGGCATTCATCATATTTACGGTATCCTGACACGCGAGATGATTGAATCAGCGTACCAATAATTTTGGAAGCTTCTCAATAATTTCGGGCATCATTCGAGTCCGCCGAGGCGGGTTCAAGTAAAGCACGGTGTTGTAGATGGTTGCGAGAACATGCACAGGATTCAAGCCAATCGATTAAAGTTTCAGTATAATATTCAGCCCTTGCATTCATGTTCTACAAAAAAGAGGTATGTTCGATGACCACCATGTCAGACCGTGACGGTGTAATCTGGCTCGATGGCGAGATGGTTCCCTGGCGTGAAGCCAAGGTTCATGTGTTAACCCACACGCTGCATTACGGCATGGGTGTGTTCGAGGGCGTGCGCGCCTATCATGCGGAGAAAGGGACGGCCATTTTCCGGCTGCAGGATCATACAGATCGTCTTTTTCGTTCGGCGCATATTCTGCAAATGAAAATACCGTTTGATGCCGACACTCTGAATCAGGCGCAGCTTGACTCCGTCAGGGAGAACAATCTTGACTCGGCCTATCTCCGTCCCATGGCTTTCTATGGTTCCGAGGGGATGGGAATTCGCGCCGACAACCTCAAGGTGCATGTCATGGTTGCCGCGTGGGAGTGGGGCGCCTATCTCGGTGATAACGCTCTTTCGCAGGGGATTCGTATTCGCACCTCCTCTTTCACCCGTCATCATGTCAATATCACTATGTGCCGCGCCAAGGCAAACGGCAACTATATCAATTCGATGCTGGCCCTGCAGGAGGCGATTGACACAGGCTACGACGAGGCGCTGCTGCTGGATGCCGAGGGGTATGTCATGGAGGGCAGCGGTGAAAATATATTCATCGTTCGCGATGGCGTGATCTACAGCCCGGATCTGACATCGGCCCTGGATGGCATTACCCGCCGCACCATCATGCAACTGGCGGATGAGCTTGGTTATAAGGTAATCGAAAAACGCATCACCAGGGATGAGGTCTACATCGCTGATGAGGCATTTTTTACCGGCACTGCCGCAGAAGTGACACCTATCCGGGAGCTGGATGGGCGCTCCATCGGCGCCGGTTCCCGCGGGCCGGTAACTGAGCAGCTGCAAAGCCTCTATTTTAATGCGGTGCATGGCCGCAGTTCTGCACATGAAGGGTGGCTGGCTTACGTCTGAAGGGGCAGTGACGGGGATATTGATTTGTAATTTGCGCATTGCCGTCAATTTCTGTAAAATCTCGCCTCTTGATTAAATTCTATGGTTCTTAATGCGATGAAAGCAGATATACATCCTGAATACAAGGCGATCAAAGTGACCTGTCGTTGTGGCAACAGCTTTGAGACTGCCTCTACAGATACAAGTGGCGAGATGGATGTGGATATCTGTTCAGCATGCCACCCGTTTTATACCGGACAACAGAAAGTCGTTGATAGCGGTGGACGTGTTGACAGGTTCCGTAAACGCTACAGTCGTTGATCTGTACTTTGTCAACGTGCACAAGGCGCCTCCTGAGGCGCCTTTTTTTATTCAAAAATTATTGGGTTAGAGTAGGGTAGATTGATATGAGCAAACAGGATGCGGATCATGCCATTAACCAGGCTGCACTGGAATACCATGCCAAACCCGTTCCGGGAAAACTGGCTATCGCTCTAACCAAGCCGGCGGAGACGCAGAACGATCTGGCGCTGGCCTACACCCCCGGTGTTGCGGAGCCGGTGCGCCGCATTGCAGACAATCCTGAAGATGCCTACCTCTATACCGGTAAAGGCAATCTGGTGGCTGTCATCACTGATGGTACGGCTGTGCTTGGACTGGGGAATACCGGCGCACTGGCCGGCAAGCCGGTCATGGAGGGCAAGGCGCTGCTGTTCAAACACTTTGCCGATATCGATGTCTTCGATATTGAAGTCGATGCCGAGCATCCGCAGGAGTTTATCGAAACGGTGATGCGTATAGCGCCAACCTTCGGCGGCATCAATCTGGAGGATATCGCTGCTCCGCATTGCTTTGAGATTGAGCAGGCGCTCATCGAACAGCTCGATATCCCGGTGTTTCACGATGATCAGCACGGCACCGCAATCATTATTGCCGCCGGACTGTTGAATGCGCTCGAACTGCAGGGAAAAACACTCGAAAATTCGCGTATTGTTGTGATTGGCGCCGGTGCTGCGGGCATCGCCTCGATTCGTCTGCTCTGTTCCCTGGGGGCTCACCGTGACAATATCCTTGCGATCGATCGTGAGGGCGTGATCCATACCGGCCGCCAGGATCTCAATCCCTACAAATGGGGGGTTGCTGCGGATACAGAGAGGCGCACCCTTGCTGAGGCGATGGATGGGGCTGATATCGTCATCGGGGTCTCAGGTCCGGGATTGATTACGCCGGAGATGCTGGCGAGTATGGCTTCAAAGCCGATCGTCTTCGCGCTCTCCAATCCGGTGCCTGAAATTCGTCCTGAAATTGCCGCCGGGGTGCGTGATGACCTGATCATGGCGACCGGACGCAGCGATTATCCCAACCAGGTTAACAATGTGCTGGGTTTTCCCTTTATCTTTCGCGGCGCGCTCGATGCCCGCGCCTGCTGTATCAATGACGCCATGCAGATTGCTGCAGTGAATGCGCTTAAAGATCTTACCCATGAAGCCGTACCGCAGCAGGTTCTGGAGGCTTATGGAATCGAGTCACTGGCTTTTGGTCCGGACTACATTATTCCAAAACCGCTGGATGAGCGCCTCAGAGAGCATGTGGCGCCGGCAGTGATGCAGGCGGCGATTGATTCAGGCGTCGCCAAAGATGGCATTGGTGGCTGATGTTTTTCCGGATATCTTATATCCACTTTTGTTCAATCATTTTTATGCTGATTGTTGCGCCGGCATTGGCGGGTGTGACCCAATCAGTCGATGCGCAGACAGACCTTTCCAGCTGGAAAATAGATGACGGGAATTTCGAGCTGGAACTGGCGCAGCTGCTGCCGGACCAGACGCGTGCATTCTTTCTGGCGCGCGGTTTTTCTAAACAGATTGCCAACACGATTGCCACAAGCTGTATCATGCAGACAATTGGCCGCAATAGCGCAGAGAAGGAAATTTCTGCTTCTATCGATGTCGATTTGAAGCGGTGGCGCATGCTGCACAATGGTGCGGAAAGTCCGGTCAAGCTGAAGGAGCAGTGGGATAGTGAATGGTCTGCAGGCGAAGTCATCGATGCGGCGCGTCTCGCTTTTCGCTGGGCGACTTTTCCTACGCAGCAGAATTTCGCGCATGGAGATTATGGCTGGGGCATGACCAGCTTCGGGCTTGTGCCGGGAGAGCGATTTGATCTCAAGGTCGTCTGGTCTGCTGCAGGTGTTCAAAAAGAGGCCTGGATCAGGGGTATTCAATGTGCTGAGGAGAGGTAAGGCGCCTTGCAAAGATTAAAATACAAGCTTTGCTTGTCTATGCCTCCGTCTTCTGTGTTGCGCCAAGAGTTACATACAGTAAGTATGCGCCCCTTGGCGCGCCTTGAATACGAAGCCATATCTGGCGAAATCCATGTATTGTAATCTTTTTCAGGTGCCTAGATGATGCGTCAGGTAACAATTCAATCGATGCTGCTGCTGTTGTTAAGCTGGTCAGCATCTGCGTTTAGCGGGCAGTTGTTGACGCCCTACAAGGGAGTTCAGCCGGCTCCCGATTTCGAGCTTGTTGATGTGGATGGTGAAAAGCACAGGCTTTCTGACTATCGAGGCAAGCCGTTGATCATCAACTTCTGGGCCACCTGGTGTCCTCCCTGCCGTGAGGAGATGCCCTCCATGAATCGCGCCTGGCACAAGGTGAAAGATGATGTTTTCATGCTGGCGATCAATGTTGGAGAGGATGAGGATACAATCTTTATCTTCAGTGCAGATTATCCGATCGACTTCCCTGTGCTGCTCGACCAAAGTGGAGATGTGATCAAACAGTGGCCGGTAAAGGGGTTGCCGACTACCTTCGTGCTCGATAGAGAGGGCAACATCCGCTATACGGCAGTCGGAGCCCGGGAGTGGGATGACGATGCGCTGCTGGAGATCGTGAAAGGGTTGTAAAAGAAAGTTTGCAGTCTTCAGTTGTCAGCAGAATGTAGGGTGTCAATAAGCGGAGCGCATTGCACCGGAAAATGGTGGGATGCGCTCCGCTTATGCCATCCTACGGATCTCTCTTTTTAACCACGGAATCATTTTTTCTTTTTTCCGTGTCTTCAGTGTGTTCCGTGGTTCCTAGCTTTCGCTCGGATCGACCTTCAGCTTCTGCGGTTCATCCGACATGATGAAGGCGAGTTCTTCGACGGTTAACTCCACTTCATCATTGCCTGTGATCATTGGCCTGACATGCTCTATAAAGGAGTG
>JAUVEG010000325.1 GCA_030594925.1 Gammaproteobacteria bacterium | reverse complement strand
GCATACCTGCAAGTTTGCAGCCCAGGGCAACAGGTCCGCCCGGAATAATCTCATACAGATATTTCACACCACCCCGGGCGTGAAACTTCTCATCCAGGGCATCCTTGATCTGGCGAAGATTCGGTCGTTCTGCCTTGCTGTAATACTCCTGCAGGGCGCGAACCAGATCCCAGTGGTCATCAGTGAGAGTCAGGTGCTGTTCAGCGGCTGTTGACTCAGCCACTTCAGGATCCCAGTCACCCGGTGCATTCGGGAAAGTATCGATAGAATTGCTCATTATGCTGCTCCTTTTTAAGTTGGGCTGTGCCCGATGGTGGTTATAAGGAAGCTCTGATCAAGTCGCTTTGCCTATGTCATATTACGGATGTATCAGTGTTGCCAGAGGCAGGATGCCGGAAGCTCTGCGCCTCGATCAGAGCATTCCTGCAAGTTAGTCTACGGTGGAAGGGTTATCTATCAATGGCTTACAATGCGCATCCAGCTTATTCTTCCCCCGAACCCCCATCCCTTGGACTTATTCAGATGTTTCTTCATTAAAGCATAGACAAGAATCCAGCGGTTTCAAGGTTTCAACGCTTCTTATTTCAGGAAACCAACTGCAGGAAAAATAGATTTCCCCCTTTTAATTGACGCTGTAGCGGAATTTAATTTTGCTTTCTATACTTAATGTAATACATTGAGTAACTATTCAGCATCTTCAATAAAGCGCAAAATAGTCACTGCTATTGGGTGTATCTGCAAGAAACGTTGGAGGCATGGATGCCGACACGAGTCTACATGGATGTATTCACGACGTTTTCTTGTGGATATACCCGGTAGCAGTGACGGTCCCGAATGTGCTGAATAGTTACTACATTGATAGTGCAATTTCGGAAGCATTCATCGTCGATTGCTGTTGAGCGGGGAATGGTATTCTGAATGAGGCTGATGAATTAATGTTTATCTTAAAAGCAATAAAGAGGAATCAATCGTGAAACTCGTCAAAGATATTCTTGGTACTAAAGGGGCTGATATCTACTCCATCAGACCGGAGGATTCAGTTTTCGATGCATTGACAATGATGTCTGACAAGAAGATTGGGGCACTGGTAGTGATGGAAGATGGCAAACTCAAAGGCGTGATTTCAGAAAGGGATTATGCACGAAAGGTTTTTCTGAAGGGACGCTCCTCTCCGCAAACCAGAGTCAGTGAGATCATGAGCAGCCACGTCGTGTGCGCAACCCCTAAGCAAAGTGCAGAGGAGTGCATGGCCCTGATGACTGACAAACGTGTCAGGCATTTGCCGATTCTGGATCACAATCAGATAATAGGTGTTGTCTCTATCGGCGACCTGGTCAAGGCTATTATTTCTGATCAGCAGTTCATCATCGAGCAGCTTGAGCACTATATCAATGGGTAGCGGGCGAATAGGGAAGAGTTTTTTTCCGTGAAGGAAAAATAGATCTGCCAGCATTGTTGATACTGATATAATCCCCTTTTTTCCTGTAAGCGAGTCGTGATGCGACTGATTCGCGGTCTTCATAATCTGCGAGCCGAACACCATGGCTGCGTGGCAACCATCGGCAATTTTGACGGCGTACACCTGGGGCATCAGGCTGTTTTTTCCGAGCTGCGCAAGGTGGGTGATGCTCTGGGATTGCCTGCAACGGTGATAACTTTTGAACCTCAGCCACTGGAGTATTTTCAGCCGCAGAAGGCTCCCAGCAGGCTGACGCGCCTGCGTGAAAAACTGACGGTTATCAAGTCGGCAGGCATCGATTATGTGCTGGTGCTGCCGTTTGGACGCAGGCTGGCAACCATGGGTGCCGAAGCTTTTATTGACGAAATCCTTGTCAAAGGTCTGGGGATTCAGCACCTCTATGTAGGAGATGATTTCCGCTTCGGCCGCGCCCGCTGCGGCGACGTGGGACTGTTGCATGAAGCCGGCCGTGATCTCGGTTTTCATGTCGATGATCTGCAGACCGTCACCGCGGGCGGCGAACGCATCAGCTCTACGCGCATTCGCAAGTTGCTTGTTGCAGGTGACCTGCAGGCGGCGTCAAAGTTGCTGGGGCGTTCCTATACGATCTGCGGACGGATCTCCCATGGCGACAAACGCGGCCGCACCATCGGCTTTCCAACCCTGAATATCCAGCTGCATCGCCCTGTCAGTCCGCTTCGCGGTGTCTATGCTGTGAAAGTAGACGGTGTGGACGACAAGCCGCTGCCAGGGGTAGCCAACATCGGCAACCGGCCTACAGTAGAGGGTGATCCCCGCTTTCTGCTGGAGGTGCATCTGTTCGATTTCGACCGCAGCATTTATGGAGCGCATGTGGGGGTCGAGTTTGTCTCCCGCATCCGTGACGAGATGAAATTTGATTCATTTGATGCGCTGCGCAAGCAAATCGCCATAGACTCGCAGCAGGCGCTTCGCATCCATGAGCAAAACAGTTAACCACGGAACACACGGAATACACGGAAGAAGAGAATTAACCACAGATGAACACGGATGCACACAGATATTGTGACATCTCTTCATCTGTATTTCTCTGTGGAAA
>JAUVEG010000083.1 GCA_030594925.1 Gammaproteobacteria bacterium | reverse complement strand
CATCCAGCACCGCCTCCGTATGAGAGTCCTCCACGAGAACCAGAATCAGTTTGAAATGCATAGTTACTCCTCGATTTTTTGTTGCTGACGGCGCGCATACCAATGTCCGAGCTGCGCATGTCCCATCACCGACATGATTGGAAAAAGACTGGCGAAAGCAATCAGGCCAAAGCCATCCAGCATTGGATTGCGTCCGGGCACAGTTGCAGAGAGCCCAAGCCCAAGCGCCGCAACCAGCGGTACTGTGACTGTCGAAGTGGTCACCCCGCCGGAATCATAGGCAAGGGCGATAATTGAACGCGGTGCAAACAGCGTCTGAATCATCACCACGACATAACCGGCAATAATATAGTAGTGCAGCGGCGTGCCGGTAATGATACGAAAGGAGCCCAGCGAGATGCCCAGCGCAACGCCGATAGCCACTGCAATGCGCAATCCCCAGGGATTGATATTGCCGCCCGAAACATCATTCGCCTTGATGGCCACGGCGATCAGCGAAGGTTCGGCAATCGTGGTTGAAAAACCAATGGCAAAGGCAAACAGATAGACCCAGTAGTAGGAGGCCCATTGTGTCGCGATGGTATCTTTATAGAGCTCGACATCGATGCCAAGGAAGTGAGGATCCGTGAGCTGCTGCGCCATCAACTTACCCACCGGGAACAAAGCCTGCTCCAGCCCCATGAGGAAAAACGCCAGTCCCAGGATCACAAACAGAAAACCACTCAGAATGCGACGCAGATGCGGGATCTGACGGCGTATCACCAAAAACTGAAAGCCAAACAGAATCGCGGCAATCGGCAGCACATCCATGACTGTGTTGAAAAATATCCCAGCAAATTCGAGCAGCCACGCAATCACAGCAGGATTCCGTAGGCCATGACAAAGATCATGGGTGTCAATGATGCAAAAGCAATCAAACCAAAACCATCGGTCATCGGGTTGCGCCCCGCGATACTGCTGGCAAGACCGACTCCCAGCGCTGTCACCAGCGGTACCGTAATGGTGGAGGTTGTGACCCCGCCTGAATCATAGGCGATGCCAATAATCTCTTGCGGCGCAAACATCGTCATGATCACCACGCCGATGTAACCACCAAGGATCAGGTATTGAATTGGCCAGCCTTTAATGATGCGGAATACACCGAGCATGATGGCAAAACCGACAGAGACAGCAACAGTCATTCTCAGACCATCCGCATAACTCTCCATGGCAGCCTCGGTCGATGCAATCATGCCGCCATTGGCTGCCACCTCTGCTGCTTCATCGGCAACAGCGATCAGCGCCGGCTCAGCCACAGTTGTACCGAATCCCAGTGCAAAGGCGAACAGCAGCAGCCATGGAAGACTCCCCTTGCGGGCAAAATCATATGCCATGGTCTCGCCGATTGGGAACAGGCCTGTGCGTAGACCGTGGACAAACAATGTCAGCCCCAGCACCACCATCAGCAGGCCGCCGAGCATTTTCAGTAAACCGGGAAAAGGCTGCTGCAGCACCAGCAGCTGGAAAAAGGCAATCACCAGGACGATCGGGAGCAGGTCCCGGGTACTCTCGTAGAACGCCTTGATGAGTGCCTTCAATGTTGAATCGATGTCGTCAGTGAAACTGTTTGCAGCATACCAGAGAATAGGGAAAGTTGGCAGCTTGCAGTTGGCAGTTGGCAGTTGGCAGTTGGCAGTTGGCAGTTGGCAGTTGGCAGTTGGCAGTTGGCAAAAGTCTAATCGTGTCATTGCCACCTGCAAACTTTCTTTTCTCTTTTTTCTTTTGCTGCAAACTGAAGACTGCCAACTTGCTCTTAATCTGCATACTGGTGACTGCAATCTTTCTTTTAGCTGCCAACTGCAAACTGCAAACTTCTTTTCAAGGCATGTTTCTGCAATTTAATGAAAAATAGCATGAAAAACTGGACATCTGTGCGCAAATTAGACACACTTCGCCTATCTTTATGTAAACCCATTTATTTCGGCGGATAGAGCTGCGATGGCCCGGATTCTTATTCTCAATGGACCCAATCTCAATCTTCTCGGTCGAAGAGAACCGGGGATATATGGCAGCGAAACGCTGACCGACATCGCAGAACGTCTGCAAAAACAGGCACAACAGGCAGGAAAAAGCCTCGAACTCTCACAATATAACGCTGAACACCTGCTTATCGAACGCATTCATGCGGCCATGGATGACGACACTGCCTTTATCATCATCAATCCTGCCGCCTTTACCCATACCAGCATCGCTCTGCGTGACGCCCTGCTCGCTGTAGAGATCCCCTTTATCGAGGTGCATCTCTCCAATGTCTACCAGCGGGAAGAGTTTCGTCATCACTCCTATTTATCTGATATTGCCATTGGCGTTATCGCCGGTCTTGGCAGTCAGGGGTATGATCTTGCCCTGACAGCCGCCCTGACACATCTCTAGAGGGACAATCTGTGGATATTCGAAAAATCAAAAAACTGATCGAACTTGTCGAGGCCGCTGATGTGGCTGAAATCGAAATCAACGAAGGTGAAGACTCCATTCGCATCAGCCGCATCGGATCACAACCACCCCCCATGATGGCAATGCCGCAAATAATGCAGGCGGCCGCACTACCACCTGCCGGCGCTGCAGCAGCTGTGCCGGCTACGGCCGCAGAGTCCCCTGCTGCTCCGGCAACAGAGGAGGAGCCCGAGCACAACGGCCACACCGTCAACTCGCCCATGGTGGGCACCTTCTATCGTTCGGCGTCACCTGAATCCTCCGCATTTGTCGAGGTCGGGCAGTCCGTGACCGAAGGCGATACCCTGTGCATCATCGAGGCGATGAAGATCCTCAACCAGATCGAGGCGGACACCTCCGGCGTGGTGAAAAAAATTCTTGTGGAGAACGGCCAGCCTGTCGAATACAACCAACCGCTGTTTGTTATCGAATAACCGGGAGATCGCATGTTAAGCAAAGTCCTTATTGCAAACCGCGGAGAGATCGCTTTGCGCATTCTGCGCGCCTGCCGTGAAATGGGAATACACACCGTCGCGGTCCACTCTGAAGCCGACCGAACACTCAAACATGTGCTGCTGGCGGATGAATCCGTTTGCATCGGACCTGCCGCCTCTGCCGCCAGCTACCTGCAAATCCCCAACATCATCAGCGCAGCCGAAGTCACCGATACTGTAGCGATTCATCCCGGCTATGGTTTTTTGTCCGAAAATGCCGATTTTGCCGAACGCGTGGAGGATTCCGGTTTTATCTTTATCGGCCCCAAACCCGAAACCATCCGCATGATGGGCGACAAGATCACCGCTATCGGCGCGATGAAAGAGGCCGGCGTTCCCTGTGTTCCAGGTTCCGACGGACCCATCGATGAGAATGATGAAAAGGGCACCCTGAAGATGGCCAAAGAGATCGGCTACCCGGTCATCATCAAGGCATCCGGCGGTGGCGGCGGCCGCGGCATGCGCGTAGTGCACTCCGAGGGCTCGCTACTGAACTCCATCGCACTGACTAAAAGCGAAGCCAGAACCGCGTTTGGTAATGATGTTGTCTACATGGAGAAATATCTGGAAAATCCCCGCCATGTGGAATTCCAGGTGCTCTCGGATACGCATGGAAACGCCATCCACCTGGGCGAACGCGACTGCTCCATGCAACGCCGCCACCAGAAGGTTGTGGAGGAAGCCCCTGCCCCCGGCATCACAGGCAAGCAGCGCAAAAAGATTGGTGAGCGCTGTGCAGAAGCCTGCCGCACCATCGGTTACCGCGGCGCAGGAACCTTTGAGTTCCTCTATGAAAACGGCGAATTCTATTTCATCGAGATGAATACCCGCGTGCAGGTGGAACACCCGGTAACCGAGATGGTGACGGGCGTCGATATCGTCAAGGAGCAGCTGCGCATTGCTGCGGGAGAGAAACTCTCCTACAAGCAGAAGCAGATCAAGATCAGGGGGCACGCCATGGAGTGCCGCATCAATGCGGAAGATCCAGAGACTTTTATGCCCAGCCCCGGACAAATCACCAACCTGCATTTCCCGGGAGGCCCCGGCATTCGTGTCGAGACCCACATCTACAACGGCTACACTGTGCCGCCCTACTACGACTCCATGATCGGCAAGCTGATCGCCTTCGGTGAAAGCCGTGAATCCGCCATGGCACGTATGCGTATTGCGCTGTCAGAGATGGTCATCGACGGCATCAAGAGCAATATCCCGCTGCAGGCCGACATCATGAAAGACGCTGCATTTCTGGAAGGTGGGGTCAATATTCACTACCTCGAAAAGAAACTCGGCCTTTAAAGAGACGAGGACTGAGGGATGAGGACCGAGGAGCAAGGGTAAAAAACAAACCTATTCTCGTTCCCACGCTCCTGCGTGGGAATGCAGACCTCTCTTCGAATGAGGCTGCGTATGCATTCCCACCGGGGACGGTGGGAACGAGAGTCAAACTTTCTTTATCTTTTGCTGCCAACTGCAAACTGACGACTGCATACTTCTTTTATAATGCCCTGGATCCAGATACATATCACTGCCGGCAAGAGTAACGCCCCCTTTCTCGAAACACTGCTGGAGGGGCTTGGCGCGCTCTGTGTAACCCTGACCGACGCCGGTGACGAACCCCAACTTGAGCCGGCTCCGGGTGAAGAGAAGCTGTGGAGTGAAACCATCGTCACCGGGCTGTTTGATGCAACAACCGATCAAGACAACCTCAGGCAGGCTGTACAGCAGGCGGCAGGATCCCAAAATATTCAGCTGAAAATCGAGACGGAACTGCTGCTGGATCAACCCTGGGAGCGCGCCTGGATGGAAAACTTTCACCCGATGCGTTTCGGCCAAAGACTTTGGGTCATTCCGAGAGAGCAGCAACTGCCACCCGATGCAGAGGACGCTGTCATCATGATGCTTGATCCCGGCCTCGCCTTCGGCACTGGCACACACCCGACGACGTCACTCTGCCTGCAGTGGCTGGATGGCGTTGATCTGCATGGACAATCAGTGATCGATTACGGCTGCGGCTCCGGCATTCTGGGGATTGCCGCGCTGCTGCTGGGCGCAGAATCGGTGACCGGCATCGATCACGACCCCCAGGCGCTGATCGCCAGCCAGCAGAATGCCGCTGAGAACGGTGTCATCCAACATCTGACACTGCTGCCTGTCGGGAAACCGGCCGGCAGGCAGTGCCACATCCTGCTCGCCAACATCCTCGCCAGCGTGCTGGTTGAACTGGCGCCGCTGCTCACTGAAATGGTCAAACCCGGAGGCAGGATTGCCCTCTCCGGAATCCTGCATGACCAGGCGGAAATGGTTCAACATGCCTACTCGAAAAATTTTGAACTAGATCCACCGCAGCAGCTGGACGACTGGATCCTGATCACCGGCAAGCGCCTGAAATGACCGGAAGATCTTTTTTTACCACAGATGCACACAGATAAACACAGATTTATTGGCATCCTTCAAAGCCATCAAAAGTATTTTACAGCTTTACATGTCATTCCGAGGGAAGTGAGGTACGAAGCTTCCGCGTCCTGCTCACGCCCCTCACCTACATCCGTGTAGGCGAACGACGAGGAATCCTGAGGCATAGAGCACCAAGATCTCTCCTACGTCGAGATGACAAACTGAAATGTGAAGGATACTTCTTTCCATCTTCTACCTGTGTTTATCTGTGTGCATCTGTGGTTCAATTGAGATATTTTACAATCCCTCCCTTCTACTCAACAACATCCGCATAGAGATCATGCTCGGTTGCCGTGGTAATCTTCACTTCGACGAAGTCGCCCGGCTCGAGATCCCAGCTGCCATTGATCAGGACATTTCCATCGATCTCCGGGGCATCCGCCTCACTGCGCGCTACCACATGATCGGCATGCACCTCATCCACCAGTACGATCTGTTTTGATCCGATTTTGCGCTGCAGTTTTTCTGCGCTAATCTGCGCCTGCAGCTGCATGAACCGCTCCAGGCGTTGCTGCTTGATCTCCTCCGGGATCTGGCCAGTGAGAGCATTGGCAGCCGCCCCCTCTACCGGTGAATAGGCAAAGCAGCCGACGCGATCGAGCTGTGCCTCCTGCAGAAAATCGAGAAGTTGTTCGAAATCATCATCGGTTTCCCCCGGAAAGCCAACGATGAAGGTGCTGCGCAGCGTCAGCTGCGGACAGCTTTGCCGCCATCTGTGAATACGTTCAAGCACCTTCTCCGTCGCTGCCGGGCGTCTCATACGCTTCAGCACAGCTTCACTGCCATGCTGCAGCGGCATATCCAGGTAGGGAAGAATGTGGCCTTCGGCCATCAGCGGAATCAGATCATCGAGATGCGGATAGGGATAGACATAGTGCAGCCGAATCCAGGCCTGCAGCTTT
>JAUVEG010000079.1 GCA_030594925.1 Gammaproteobacteria bacterium | reverse complement strand
CGACTCGGCCTGCTGCATGAGGATGCGTTCCGCGCAGGATCAAGAGCCATGCTGTTCGTTGGAGTGGCCTGGGGCGTACCGCTGCTATTGAGCCTCATCACCGGCAATGCTTTCGGAACATACGCCGACAGCCCCTACCTGCTGGATCCCCGGGTGTGGGCCAAGTTTTTCATTGCTGTCGCTCTCTTCATTCTCATGGAAAAGCAGGTTGAGGTGCGACTGAAGAAGCACCTGGAGCAATTCGCCAGGGCGCCGCTTCTGGCGCCGGGCTCTTTTGAAGCTGCAGCCCGGGCAGTCACCAGGGCACTCAAGCGACGCGATGCGCGTTTCGCAGAGGCAATCTGCCTGGGCATTGCACTCCTGCTTTCGATTGCCCTCTATTTGCGGTTGCTTGATTCAGAGACTGCATATTGGGCCGTGCAGCTGTCACAGCATGGCAA
The DNA here is from genome assembly GCA_030594925.1 of Gammaproteobacteria bacterium. Taxonomy (GTDB): domain Bacteria; phylum Pseudomonadota; class Gammaproteobacteria; order Chromatiales; family Chromatiaceae; genus Sva-25. The sequence continues at coordinate 6,054 of JAUVEG010000079.1, read as the reverse complement.
CTCGCTGACCATGTCCGGTTGGTGGGTTGTGGCAGTGAGCAACCCGATATTCATCTTTTTGCTGATGCGCGGTCTGTGGCGTCTGTTTGTGTGGTCCATGCTGCTGCGCGAGCTGGCGACACTTGATCTTCGCCTCATCGCAACCCATCCTGACGGTCATGGCGGACTCGCTTTTCTTGGTCAGTACCCCAATGCCTATGTAACCTTTATCTTCGCTTTAAGCTGCGTACTGGGAGCTGCAATCGCCCATCAACTGCTGGACAGCACTCTCAGCATGGCAACCTATGGTTACCTGATGGGCGGCTGGTTGCTGGTGATGCTGGCGCTCTTTGCCTACCCCCTTACCGCCTTTAAAAAGCCGCTCACCGAGCTGAAGGAGCGCACACTGCTCATCTACAGCAGCCAGGCCACACGACATCATCGTGCAGCCGAACGTGAGCTAGTGGGTGAAAACATCAGTGCGGCAGAGGATGCCGAACAGACGTCCGCAGGGGAGATTCCCGACCCATCCAAAGTGTTGGTGAGTGTGCGCAAACTTTCCGTATTTCTTCTCAACCGCGAAGGCCTGCTGCCTGTCTCGGCCGCAGCACTTCTACCCCTGGTTGCTGCCGGCGCCACGCAGCTACCGTTCAAAGAGATTCTAAAAGTGTTGAAACGCCTGCTGCTTCTTTAGTATCATCCGGCGGTTATTTTCAAAACCCTTAGGGATGATGCATTTATTAAAATACCAATCTCGCTTGCCTTTTTGTCCGTGCTTTTCGCCGCCACTCTGGTTACATAGTTCACTATGCGCCCGACGTAGCAACTAAAACCACGAACAAAAATTCTACACATCCTGGTACTTTAATTTCTGCCTCATCCCTTACCTCATGAGAAATTTTATGAAACACCTCTATCGTCTGTCAGTGATGCCTGCCGTTGCGCTGCTGATGTTTTTTGCACTCCATTTGTCCGCATCTGCACAAGAGGCGTCTGATAAGCCTGAACCCGCTGCGGTGACCACCGTCAATCCGGACATCCCGCTGGACGAACTCGGGTTTATGTTGAAGCCGCTGTCAATAGAGGAGCTCTCCACCGAGGCGGATGGTTGGTTCAAACTGCTGCAGCAGGCCGAGAGCGAAGTTGCTGCTGCGGAAGTTGCTGTGAAACGTCAGAATATCAGCATAGAGGATGCGCAGGCGATCAGGGAGAAGCTTGCAGATGCCAAAAAGTCGCTGGAGGAGGTAAAGCAGTCCACTGCCGCAGCCAGAGAGGAGGGAACGGTGGATGCGGTCCAGGCTACACAGGAGACGACCAAAGAGGCGCAGAAGGCTGTTCAGGAGGTTGTTGATGCTGTAGAGAAGGCCCAGGATGCGGCTGCAGGAAGCGAGGAGAAACAGGGCGGGGAGAAGGAAATCGAGAAGAAGGATCGGGGGAGCAGCTCTGCGGTGAAAGAGTCGGTACTGAAAAAAACGGATCAGGCCGTTGACAAGGCTGAAAAGGCTTTGGGCAAGATTGATGAAGCCGCCAGGGATGTGCAAAAAGAGGATGTGGATCATGTTTTGAAGAAGGTGTCAGAGGCAGCCAATGAGGCGCTCGACGCATCAAAGGATGCCTCCATGAGTTCGGAGCAAGCTATTGAAAAACCCTCAAAATCAGATGCAATAGCAGAGAAGGGCGGAGAGAAAAGCGGTCAGGATACTGATCTGGAGTCAGTGGAACTGGCGAGTAAAAATATCGAGAAGCAAAAAAAGGAGACCAAGAAGCAGCTGCTGAAAGATCTTACCGAACTGCGCGCGAATCGCACGCACATGATTGACCGCATGAACCTGGTTCTGGACGAGCTTGAGGCGAAATCAGGTGAGACGGATTCCGCCATGACGACAAAAATTGCCCAATATCGACTCTACATCCGCTCCGTGCAGGGGATTGCGGTGGATATCAAGGATGCCTCCAGCACCTGGGCGGCCGTCAAGGGGTGGGTTGCGTCTGAAGAGGGGGGCATGCGCTGGCTGGTGAATCTGTCGCAGGTAGCAGGCATACTCTTTGTTTTCTTCTTTCTTGGACGCTTGGCAGGCAAGGCCGTGAAGAAGGCCACAGACGCGATGCAGAATCCCTCACAGTTGCTGCAGACTTTTCTGGTTCAGTCAGTGCGGCGCCTCTTTTATGCGGTCGGGCTGTTGATGGCGCTCTCTGCAATGGAAGTCAGCATTACGCCAATGCTGGCGATGATCGGCGCCGCAGGCCTGGTGGTTGGTCTTGCCCTGCAGGGGACGTTGAGTAATTTCGCCAGCGGCATCATGATTCTCTTTTACCGCCCGTTTGATGTGGGCGATGTCATCGAGGCAGGGAGCATTCTGGGCAAGGTGACAGCGATGAACCTTGTCTCTACGGTGATCACCACGCCGGATAACAAGCGCATGATCGTGCCTAACAACGACATCTGGGGAGGCGTGATCACTAATGTTTCCGGTGTCACCCGCAGACGGGTGGATATGCAGTTTGGCATTGGTTACGAGGATGATATCGACAAGGCGATAGCTATCCTGGAGGAGATCGTAGCCGATCATCCACTGGTTCTCACAGATCCCGAACCTGTGATCAAGTTGCATGAACTGGCGGACTCCTCGGTCAATTTCATCTGCCGCCCCTGGTCAACCCCGGGTGACTACTGGAATGTCTATTGGGATATCACCCGCGAAGTCAAAGCCAGGTTCGACAAAGAGGGGCTCTCCATTCCCTATCCGCAGCAGGATGTGCATATCTTTACCGAGGGGCCAATTGTGGCTCCTGTGGTGACGGCTTTGCCATCTGGTACGCAAAACCAGGGCGAACTCCATGACGATGCCGCGATCAAGTCACAACCCGTCGAGGAGATCGATGTGCCGGAGCATGAGAGTTGATCTCCTGATCATTTCTGGAAAAAGGGGTCGGTGACAAATAATTCTCATTTGTCACCGACCCCTTTATTGCAATGCGCCGCCGCTTATTGCTCCCTACGCCTTTGACGGACTCAAGTGATGCACGGGTTTACAGAGAGTTACTCGGTTTATTTCCAACATTCAGTAAGCGAAGGGATTGCGTATCCTGAGCGAGTCAATCTCCAGGCCATCCTGCATATCCTCACTCAACAATTGTGAGCATCCCGACTGCAAGGCTGTTTCCACAATCAGGGCGTCCCAGAATGAAAAAACCTTGCTTTGATGGCGTTTCATTGCTCGAGAGATAATATTTTTGTCCACCTGAAGCAGTGGGAATTCGGCAAAATCGTTCACGATCTCTTCAGCATCTTCCCGGGTCAGCATTGCTCTCCCCGTTTTGGTCAGGGTGACGTAAAGTTCCTGCAAAACCTGCGTGCTCAGTACAAGATTCCCGTCGCTGCCAAAATCATGGATCAGCTTTTTTGCGACGACGCTTTTTACTGGTTCACCGTTGTCAAAAGCGTAAACCAGTACATTGGTATCAAAAAAAGCCCTATCGCTCATGCAACTCTTCCCGAGTCCATTTGCGTCCACCACTGTTATATTGTGATTTTTCCGCTTGTTTCAGAATGCGTCCGGTTAGCTGTTGATAGTGTTTGTGACCAGATATATAGTCATTTATGTATTCGCGAATAACAGCATTCAGGGATGTGCCCTCTTGCAATGCCAATATGCGAGCCTGTCTGAGGTTTTCTTCATCAATAGACAAAGTTACATTGGTCATGAAAATAAATCCTTTCTAATTAACACAGTATAAGTGTAACACATAACCCGTGTGATGATGGTGTGTATGCTGCTACTGACACAGGAATCGGTATTTGCGCAAAAATGCTCAATAAAATCAATTAAACTATAGGTAAAGATGCTATAATTATACCCGATAATTCATCAATAATTAAACTATAGTTATATGTCTTTGCAGATTAAAGATTTAATATTGCAGGCAATTGCTGCTGGGAATGCGCGCGGCTTGTCCCAGGCGCAACTTGCTGCCAGCGCGGGGATAACTGCTGTCGGGCTCAGCAAGGCCAAGGCTCGCGGAGATCTGCTTGCCTCGACACTTGAAAAGCTGGCCGGCCAGAGCGACCTGGAACTGGCGCTGTTACCTCGTCGAACCAGGGAAAAGGATGCTGAAGCCATAAAGTCCGGCACGTTTTTTGATTGAAACTGATAAGGGATGAGCATGGCGCGTAACCAGCATGCAGTCATTTGGACGTCTGTATCGGGAGAGCCTGAAAAAATGGGAGACTTGCTCCTGTCTGCGGAACAAGTCAGTTTCACCTACAGGGAGGAGTATTTATCTTCGGGGAAAGCCGGTTTCTGCCTGCTTGGCGATGCCTCTATTTGGGGTGCTGATACAGTCGTCTACCCGGTCAGCGAGCGCATACCGGTCTTTCCGCGCATGCTCTCCCTGATTCCCGGCGCCAATCCAAGGAATCTGCAACGCAAGCGCTACCTTGATCTATTGAAAGCCAGGCTGGGCAGGGAACCGCTGCCCGGGCCGGAAACAGAGTGGCAACTCCTTATGATGGGTGGTCATGGCGGCATTGGGCATGTTGATGTGTTTCAGGACGATATCAGCGCTGAGCAGTGGTATTGGAGCAGGGCATCACTCTACGATGATCCAGGGGCGGCAAAGAGGTCCGGCAAGCGATCGCAGCTCTGGCGCATGTTAAAAAGGGAGGTGTTGGACGAGAATCTCGACTTCGATCCGCAACTGATCGAACAGCTGCTGGGGCCAACGCCATCCGTAGGCGGCATGATCTCGAAGCTGCTCGTCTCTGTTACACCCACCGGGAAAACGCCGGTGTTTTATGCTCCCGGCGCAAGCAACAAAAAGAGTGTTGTTCTCAAAGTGGAGCCCCCGGAGTACAGGGGAATGCTTGACCTCGAGGCGCTGTGTCTGGATATCCACGAAGAGTCCGGCTTCGAAGTCCCCTGGCATAAGCGCATGGATGATGAAGATTTGCACTTTCTCGCCGTAGAGCGTTTCGATCAAACTGCTGATGGGCTGCCTGTTCCCATGGAATCACTCTTTTCAGTGATTGCCACAGGCGACCATAAATTTAGAGAAACCGGTGATATTTTTCTAGAGGAACTCGGAGGCAAACTTGATCGTCTGGGTCAGGTTGCCAATCTTGCCCCGGATACCAATGAGCAGATGTATCGAAGAATCCTGATGGCGCTCCTGACAGGCAACGGCGATCTTCATCTGGATAACATCGCGTTATTGGGCGGGGTGGCGGACTGCCGCTTGTCGCCAATCTATGATCCGGCGCCCATGCGCGCCTGGCCAAGGCACAATCTGGTTAGCGCCATACCCTATAACCCGGAGGGATACGAGGACCGTGGAGCGCTCTTTGTTGAACTCGGTGGATCCTTTGGTCTGTCAGATAGTCAAACCCGGCTGTGTATCCATGAAGCCCTTGCTGCAACATCCTCCTACGCGGAGCGTGTCGCCGCACTTGACCGCGTACCAGCGCGGCAACGGCAGCAGCTTGTTGAGATTGTCCGGCAAGAGCGTCTTTTATTAGAGAAGCATGGAATCTCCAGTTAGTTACTCTGAAGGTGAGTCTATTCGTGCTTGGTGGTGATTTCCGGGACAAGATACGTGCGCTGTTTGTCCACGATGCCGAGGTGCACTTTTTGCAAGAATAGCCCGGGAGTGCATAAATATCTACCATCAGATGCGCCTGAAATTCACCGTCATTGTGAATGTTTTTAAGTCCCCTCTCCCAAAGGGAGAGGGGATAAATCGGCCTCACCTGTATAAGCTGCTTTGCGCTCTATTGCTGACAAATCCCGCCATCTCTGGCGGATCGGTCGGTAAGAGTGTCTCGCGCCACAATTTAACCCGGCAGGGAGAATGCCCGCCACATCGGTAAATACGTCTTTCGTAGACATCATGCAGGTGTGCTATATTATTGTTGAATATTTCAACAATCAGGTGGGGGTTATGGCTACCATTAATTTCAGTGTGCCAAATGATGTTAAAGAGGCTTTCAACGAAACTTTTCATGGAGAAAATAAGAGTGCTGTTCTGACTCGCCTGATGCGTGATGCAGTTGAGGAGCGAAAACGTCAGAAGAGAAGA
>JAUVEG010000097.1 GCA_030594925.1 Gammaproteobacteria bacterium | reverse complement strand
ATATCCGAGCAGGCATGACGAATATCGTCATATCGAAGGCGCTGTTTCACTGTTATGGGTGCAGGCATGAATTTGGGAAAGAAGCAGTCTGTTAGCAGGGCGCGTAAACGCAACAGGTAAGTATACTGAAGATTGCCTGCTCAGACCAAAGTGAAATGCATGTTTTTTTGGGGTTGTGGGAAGATGTGGCGTTTCCCCTCACCCCAACCCTCGGCAAACTGCTCCTGCGTTGCTCTACCACCTACATCCATGTAGGCGTCTCCCGGCGGGAGAGGGGGCAGCCGTAGGGTATCAATAAGCGCTGCGCTTATGCCGCCCTGCGGATCTCGGATAACTCGACCTTAATATGCGTGTTTATCTGCGTGCATCTGTGGTTAAAGCATAGACTCTACGCTGCGTCCAGCTGCTGCTCTTCGGCTTCACCGCCAAGGGCATCCAGCAGCTGCGGAAAAAAGCGTGACAGCTCCAGCGTCATGATGGAGAAATCACCGTCAAAACGTGCGGCGGCGCTTTCGCTATCGATATCTCCAGCCTCGTCCATGACCAGGTCGAGGAACTTGAGGCGTTTCAGCGCCATGGTGGAGTCGAGCACGAAGCTGATGCGTTCATCATAGGTGAGGGCCAGGCGGGTCACCATCTTGCCTGCATTGAGGTGTGTGCGAATCTCCTTGGAACCAAGATCGTGTTTGCGCACGCGTACGATGCCGCCATCTTCGGCGGGATCACGCAACTCGCACTCATCTTCAATCTCGAAATCTGCAGCAACTCCGCCTTTGCTCAACCAGGAGGTCATGATGGCGGAAGGATCATTGGCCATTGCCAGCGGGGTGACGTGAAGATGTTCCAGGGTTTCGCGCAGGGTGGCGACAAACTCATCCGCCTTGCCAACACTGGACGCATCGACAACCATCCATCCGCCTTTGGCATCGATATAGGCAAATATACGGCTGTTTTTGGTGAAGGCGCGGGGCATCATGTCCAGCAAAACCTCGTCTCTCAGATTGGCGCGCTCCTTGCCGCGAATCGTGCGGTTCTCCTTCTGTTCAATCTCCAGCGCACGTGAATCAAGAATTTCCCTGACGGCTGCTGGTGGAAGAATCTTCTCCTCCTTGCGCAGACAGACCATCATGTAGCCATTGGTTGTATGCACGAACTGCTCTCCCTCGTGGCCTAGCGGTTCAGTCCAGCCGGTCGAGGAGAGGGAGAGTTTGTCAACGGGCTGAAAAGCCTTGCCGGAAAGTTTTTCATCGAGAGAGTCACCAGCGAGGGTAAAGGGTTGGGTAAAACGATACAGAAACAGGTTTTTGAACCACATGATTCGGGGATTTCCTTTGGTTGGAGTAATGACAGGATGCTGATTATGCGTAATCGCGATGGATTATGCCAGTCGTGATTATTTATGTAAAGTTAATTGTTATATTATCAATATAACATATTGAATAATAACTAATAAAAATAATATATGTCCTTTTGTTGATCCCTGGGATTCTTGAGTGACCAATTATGTTTCAAATGAATTAAATTTTAATAATGGCTCTCGCAAAGCCGCAAAGAACGCCAAGAAAAACCTTTGCGGTCTTGGCCTACATGGATGTAGGTCAGGGGCGTAAGCAGGACGCGGAAGCTTTGCGTCTTGGCGAGAGAAAATAATATCTTTCATGCAACGTCAGTCTGAGACTTGGTCTTGCCAAAAAGCAGTATTTACAGCGTTTCTGATGCGTGCGCCATCAGCGAGAAATACTCTGCGAGTTGCTTCTCCGGCTTCGGCGTGACATTTCCGTCCAGATAGGCACAGGCGCGCCCCTTGCAGTGCTTGCCGTCGGTGAGATAGTCAAGAACCAGATCGGGAATATCGTAGTGGTGTATGGTGGGGTAGAGTTGCGGCTTGCCATCTTTGACCACCAGCAGGCGGTTGTAGTAGTAACTATCCTCGGAACCATCCACATAGTCGAGTTCGCGATAGGTATTCAGTCCATTGCGCAGCGGCGGCACATGGTCGCTGATGAGAATAATGATGCTGTTTTTATCCACTTTGATGAGGTCGCGCACATAATGGGCGATGGCTTCGGTGCGGTAATAGAACTGGTTTGCAACGCGCTGCAGGTGTTCGTCGGCATAATCCGAGTGCACCTGTAGAATCTCGGGGCGCTGAGCAGGATCGAGTCTGTGGGGGGTGTGACCATAGATGGTCAGTACGTAGTTTAGCAGCGGCTTGTCAGGGTTCTCTTTGAGGGCAGCGGTGACATAGTCGAGATTCTTCTGCAAAAGATCTCCGTCAAAGATATAACCCTCCTTGCCCACCGGTTCAACGTCCATGTAGGTATCAAGCGAGGTGTGCTTGCGGGGAAAGTTGGCTTCATCAAAGCCGATGCCCTCGTAGGCGGGCAGCGTGTTGAAGAAATCGGGTTTATAGCCGTTGGTCGCTACAGTCCGGTAGCCGGCGCGTTCAAGCACTCCAGGCATGCAGTTGGTGATGGCGCCGGTGAAGACGTTGAACTCGATGCTGGAGAGTTTGCGCAGTGCCGGTACCCCGCAAAGCACTTCGAATTCCGCCTGCGAGGTTGCACCGCCGAATACCGGTGAGATGGAGAGCCCGGCTTTTGAGCCAAACAGGCTGGCAAAATCGGGGTGCACGGGATTGCGGCTGAATGTCGCCTTCTGAAACAGGGTGGGGTCTAAAAAACTCTCCATCACGATCAGGTGTACATTGCGCTGGTTGCCGCCTTTGCGGATGGCATCTGCCAGCACCTCAGTCTGCTCTTCATAGGCGGATCGATCGTGATAGGGAGCGGTCTTTTCCGTTGCGCTGATGCGCTCTGCCTCGCGCAGCAGCATCATACTGTAGCGGCCATTGTTCTCCACACTCATGCGATCAGAGTATGTCACCACCGGGTTGGAGAGCTGCTGAAATCCCGAGGCGAAGCTGTCCGGCGCAAAGCGGATGTCGACAAAGATAAGAGCAAGTGGTAGCGCGCCGAGGGCAATGATGCGAGGCTTGCGATAGTTGACGTGGAGGAGAAGTAGTATCAGAGGTACGCCCACGCCAAGAACCAGCATCAGCATTTGCCCGGGGGTGAGCACCTGCACCAGTTCGGGCAGCTCCTTGACCTCGATGAGGCGCAGAATTTTGCCGTACATCAGGTAGTAGATATCATGGATCAGATAACCCAGCAGCACCGGCAGCGCAGCCAGAAGCGCACGCCAGCGTCCCGGACGCAGAATGGCATAGAGAAAGCTGAACAGGTAGAGTGCAATCAGCAGTTCGATCCACTGCTGCGAAAACATGGAGCCGCTGAGTCCAAAATAATTCGCGCTCAACTTTGCATAGAGATAGAGTGCGCCGACAAACAGCAGGTAGCGGTTCAGAAGCAGCGCACGCAAGGCGGTGAAAATTTTATTGCTATCTGCTTTCAACATGGTGTTTACTACGAGGATTATTCGGGATGAGATTCACTGAAGCGGTGCTATTATAACAATATGTTGAAAAATATGAAAAAAGTAAAAGTTCTCTTCGTTTGCATGGGAAATATCTGCAGGTCGCCAACAGCACACGGGGTTTTTCGCAAGCTGGTGGAGGATGAAGGGCTGGCGGATATCATTGTTATCGATTCTGCCGGAACCCATGCCTATCATGTCGGCAATCCTCCGGATCAGCGCGCACAGCAGACTGCGCTGTATCGCAATCTCGATCTCAGCGATCTCAGGGCGCGCCAGACTGCGGGCGATGATTTTGAACGTTTTGACTACGTGCTTGCTATGGACGAGGACAACTATGCGATTCTTGAAAGCAGTTGTCCTGCCGGCATGGAACATAAACTGCGTCTCTTCATGAGTTTTGCGTCAGAGCTGGGTATCCGTGAGGTGCCCGATCCTTACTACGGGGGCGACAGGGGATTTGAGCAGGTGTTCGATATGATCGAAGCTGCCTCCGAGGGTTTGCTCGATGAGATCAGACGTCATCTCTAGAATCGCGACGTTTCAAGCACTTGATTCATAATTTCGTAATATCTCAATAAATCCGTGCATACAAGTAAAATGCTATCGCATTTCAATCGTGGTCAGATGACCACTCCTACGTTTGTATCGGCGCTTCTTGTAGGAGCGGTCTTCCGACCGCCATGGATGGCGGAAGTGCCGGCAACGCAGGAGCATTTACCGGCTGACCGCGATCACGCACGGAGTTATTGAGAGGTTACGTAATTTCTCAATAAATTCGTGCGTAGTGGCTGCCGTAGGTCAGGTTAGCGCTGCGTTAACCTGACCTACATGTACATACATCCAACCCTATGAAACCCATGTGATATAAAAAAATGATTCAAGCATAAAAAAATGTTTGATGTGAATCTGCACGTCAGTTGATTTGCATCATTTTATATCAGGAAATCATTTTATATCAGGAAATCTATAGTATATAAACGGAGTTGAATATTGACTGAACACAAAAACAGGCGCATCAGCAGGGCAGAGTTTCTGCGCGGAAGCTGGCGAGGTAAAGGAACTCCACTGCGGCCTCCATGGTCACTCGACGAGGCCTCATTCGTCGAGGTTTGCGACGGTTGCTCGGCCTGTATCGATGTCTGCCCGGAGCAGGTGTTGATTCGAGGCAGGGGGCGTTATCCCCTGATCGATTTTTCACGTGGTGAATGCACCTTTTGTCAGCGTTGCGTCGAAGTGTGTAAACCGGCCGCGCTGATTATTGAAGAGGGGTCGCCGCCATGGGATCTGAAGGCGGAGATTGCCGCAAGTTGCCTGGCCATGCAGGCTGTCGTGTGCCGCACCTGTGGTGAGCGCTGCGATGAAAATGCAATTCAATTCAAACTGGCGCTGGGGGGAGTCTCCCGGCCCGAACTGGATGTGCAGGCCTGCAACGGTTGTGGAGCCTGTATCAAGCCCTGTCCGGTGCAGGCAATCACGATGACGCGGGAAAAGAGTATGGCGATCACTGCTATTGAAACAAATCAAAAAGAGGGCGCCGTACGATGAGTATATGCAGCCTGGTTGTTCAGGCGCGCCCTTAAAACCCGTCATCGGTGAGTGAAAATCTCTCCGCGATGGATGGAGTCGAGATCCACGCCAGCAGTGAAGCCGGCAAGCTGGTCGTTACCATCGATCATCCTCAGCGTGAAGTTTGCAGTCAAACCATGAGGGATATGCAAAACATTCCAGGTGTGCTCAGTTCATCATTAATTTACGAGTATTTTGAAGAGAATCCGAATTCAGATCAGGAGGGAGATTAGAGCATGAAGATTACACGTCGAGATTTTATCAAGAGCCAAGCGATTGCCGCAGCCACAGCAAGCGCCGGCATCTCCTGCTGTTGTCTACCGGATAGTTGCCATGAGTGATTCCACTTCAAATAAACCTGCATCAAAGGGGCGTCGCCGATTTCTGCTTGATTCGGCGCGCACCGCCTGTGGCGTCGGTTTGCTGGGTCTTGGCATCGGCATCTATTCCAAATCAGCCAGTTCGATGGCGCCGATAGCGATACGGCCGCCGGGCGCACTGGATGAAGCCGATTTTCTTGCATCCTGCACGCGTTGTGGTTTATGTGTCAGGGACTGTCCCTACAATATTTTAAAATTGGCCGATGTAGGCGAGGATGTTCCAACGGGTACTCCCTACTTTATGGCGCGCACCGATCCCTGTGAAATGTGTGAAGACATCCCCTGTATTGCTGTTTGCCCGACCGGAGCACTGGACCATGCGCTCACCAACATCAATGATGCACGCATGGGTCTAGCCGTGGTGGTGGATC
>JAUVEG010000173.1 GCA_030594925.1 Gammaproteobacteria bacterium | reverse complement strand
ATTCCAGCGATGGGCGAGACGCAACCAACGTATGATGCGAGACAACCTGGGCGAATACCTGAGCGAAGAGAAGCAGCTGCTGCCGACGGCATTTGAAGTTGCCGAGTGGCGCGGGGAGGTCGATTGTCTGCGCGACGATGTCGATCGTTTGGCAGCACGCGTGGTGCGGCTGCTCTCCGCTACTGAAAAAGAGAGCTAATGGTCGATTTTTGACTAATAATCCCGGAGTGATCAACATTTCACAAATAAATCAATATTTCACAATAACTCTCGCTAAGCCGCAAAGCTCGCCAAGAAAAACTTTTGCGGTCTTGGCGTCTTCGCCTACAGGGATCGTAGGTGAGGGGCGTGAGCAGGACGCGGAAGCTTTGCGAGAGATTAAGATGGCTTTCAACTCTTGTCATTCTAAGATCTGGTCTCGCTAGCCATGGTTGGTTATAAAGAGGCGCTGCGCCTGATTCATATCAACTGGGTATTGCTGCGCCATGGGCTGGACGAGATCATCCTCGCTGCACACATCTTTCGTCCGATTCGTTTTTTTCGTTTTCTCTCCCCGTTTTACTGGTTGAGCCTGGGAAGCCGCCCCGATTATGGTGTGCGCATCCGCCTCGCACTTGAAGACCTGGGGCCGATCTTTATCAAATTTGGTCAGGTGTTATCGACGCGCCGGGATCTGCTTCCGGATGAGATCTCTGATGAACTGGCCAAGCTGCAGGACCAGGTGCCTCCATTTTCGGGGCGCCACTCGCGTGAGATTGTTGAGCAGGCGCTGGGGGATTCAGTCACAAATCTGTTTGCCTCATTTGAAGAGCAGCCGATGGCGTCGGCTTCGGTTGCCCAGGTGCATGCGGCAACTTTGCTCGATGGAACAGAGGTTGTTGTCAAGGTGCTGCGTCCGGGCATCGGCAAGATCATTCGCCGCGATGTGGATCTGCTGTTTACTATCGCACGTCTTGCACAGAAGTACTCGGCGGATGCCCGCCGCATGCGTGCCGTCGAGGTTGTCCAGGAGTACGAGAAGACCATCTTTGATGAGCTGGACCTGATGCGGGAATCAGCCAATGCGTCGCAGTTGAGGCGCAACTGGGAAGGTTCGGAGATGCTCTATGTTCCGGATGTCTACTGGGACTATTGCCGCGAGAACGTGATGGTCATGGAGCGCGTCTACGGCACCCGGGTGAGTGAGGTTGAATCCCATAAAGCCAAAGGGATCAGCATGCAAATGCTGGGTGAGCGTGGCGTCGAGATCTTCTTTACCCAGGTATTTCGCGACAACTTCTTTCATGCGGATATGCATCCCGGCAATATCTTTGTCGAGGACAACGGGCGTTATATTTCGGTTGATTTCGGCATCATGGGAACCCTGACGCAGGATGACCAGCGCTACCTGGCGGATAACCTGCTGGCCTTTTTCAATCGTGATTACCGCCGTGTTGCCGAGTTGCATATCGAGTCGGGATGGATTCCGCAGGGGACTCGCGTCGATGAATTCGAGTCGGCAATCCGTACCGTGTGTGAGCCGATCTTCAACCGCCCGCTTTCAGAAATCTCCTTCGGCCACTTCCTGTTGAAACTCTTTCAGACAGCGCGCCGTTTTGACATGGAGGTACAGCCGCAGCTGGTGCTGCTGCAGAAGACCTTGCTGAATATCGAGGGACTGGGCCGCACCCTCTATCCGCAGCTGGATTTGTGGGCAACTGCAAAACCATTTCTTGAGCGTTGGGTGAAGGAGCAGGTCGGTCCTAAAGCGCTGTTGAAGCGTGTAAAGGAGAGCCTGCCGGGTCTCTCTGAACAGCTTCCGGAGATGCTGCCCATGGCATACAGGGTATTAAAGGATGCGGAGCAGGGAACTCTCAAACTACAGTGGCAGTCGCATCAGCTGCAGCAGATTCAGGAGGAGATCCGTAAGGCCAACAAGCGCACCCTCGGTGCTGTTACAGGAGGAGTCCTGGTCGTCGGCAGCATCCTCATCGCGGCATTCCCGCCTGCATGGATGGCGCCTGCCGTCATACAAACCGGCATGCTGGGCGGTATTGCCGCCGGTTTGGGAGTGATGATTAAATCATGGTGGAGGTAGGTTTTAAGTTTTAAGTTTTAAGTTTTAAGTTTTACGGTTGAAGCTGCCTGATACGAGAACCCATGCTAACAATACTCCCCACAGTAGCCAAAAAGGCAGGTGGCCGTACTTTGAATATGGAGTGCTGCCCTGGTAGGGAGTGAACGTACCGCTGAGTTCCGCCCTCTTAAATTGCGGTAGGCGGTCCTGAACTCTGCCCTGCGGATCGATGATGGCGGTTACACCGGTATTGGTGGCGCGCAGTAGATAACGTCCATTCTCCAGGGCGCGCATTCTGACCATTTCAAAATGCTGTAACGGGCCGACGGTTTTTCCAAACCAGGCGTCATTGCTGATGTTGATCAGAAAATGCGCTTCCGGCAGCGCCTCGCGAATCTCTTCGCCAAAAATAATTTCATAGCAGATGGATGCGCCTGCCTGGTGCTCGCCGACCTGCAGTAGCGGCTTGGAGGCATCGCCTGCAGTGAAGTCGTCCCCGATTGTCGCCAATCCCTTGAAGCTCTCTTTCCACAGATAGCCGAGCGGGAAATACTCGCCAAAAGGAACCAGGTGGCGTTTTTTGTAGAGAGCCTCATTGGCGCCCAGTGACATCAGGTTATTGTAGTAGATTTCGCCTTGGGGATTGGTCAGAATTCCTGTGACGAGGATGGTGTTGTTTTCGGCCAGTTTCCTGGATAGCGGTTTCAGCAGAGACTGATCAACTTGCTGTTTGAGTACCGTGATGGCGGACTCGGACCACAGGATCAGATCACTGTCGAGATGTTTCATGCTCTCCCCTGTGTAGTACTCCAGGGTTGGTTTGAGCATTTGCGGCAGCCATTTCTGATCTTGCGGGATGTTGGCCTGCAGCAGAGTCACTTTGAGTGGCTTGCCTGAGGCCTGTGTCCACTCCTTGCTGCCGAGCAGGCCTCCTGACGTCCACACTGCTGCGATAGCGATGATTGCCGCAATCTGTTGCCGACGTTTGCCCCTGATGATCAGAACCAGCAGCGCAGCAGTCAGTGCGCTCAGAAGCGACACCAGCAGCACACCACCGATTGGAGCATATCCGGAAAGTGGAGAGTCGATCTGTGAGAAACCTACCGTGAGCCAAGTGAATCCCGTCAGGATCCAGCTGCGCAGCCACTCCATGACGACAAAGGCAAGTGCAGATGCAGCCAGTTTAGCCGGCAACGATGCCTGTGTGGAGAGGCGTGCGGCAATATAGCCTGCCAATCCGTAGAAGAGTGCCAACAGTAAGGCCAGAGATATGGCCAGGAACAGCGCCAGCGGCAGCGCCATGCCGCCAAATGCACTCATGCTGTGGTGAATCCAGATCGTGCCTACACCAAACAGGCCTGCAGCGAATCCCCAGCCGCGCAGGAAGGCCTGCTTCGGGGTGCAGTCGAGCCACAGCCAAAACAGGATTGCAAGTGTAATGGGGGGCAGCCACCAGAGACCATAGGGGGCAAAGGCAAAGGTAGTAGCAACTCCGCTGCAGAAGGCAATAAGCGCTTTTAGCATTAGGATTACAGGAGATGGAGTGCGAGCAGCCGGATCTTGCGGCTATCGGCGCGAATCACGCGAAACTCGAAATGATCGATGATGACGCGTTCTCCGCGCTTGGGCAGGTGGCCGATGGCGTTGGTCACCAGGCCGCCGATGGTGTCAAACTCTTTGTCGTCAAGATTGCTGTTGAAATGCAGGTTGAAATCCTCGATTTCAACCTGCGCTTTGACGGTGTATTCGTTATCAGTGCGCTGCAGGATTTGTACGTCCTCTTCAAAGTCATATTCATCCTCGATTTCACCGACAATCTGCTCCAGGACATCTTCGATGGTGACCAGGCCGGCCGCCGCGCCATATTCATCGATTACGATTGCCATGTGGTTGCGGCGGGTACGGAACTCCTTGAGCAGCACATTGAGCCGCTTACTCTCAGGGACAAAGACTGCATTGCGCAGGACATCACGAATATTGAAGGTTTTTGTTGTTGTGCCGCAGTACTGCAGCAAATCCTTGGCCAGCAGAATGCCGATGATTTCCGCCTTGTCATCGTTGATGACCGGAAAACGGGAGTGAGCAGTGCTGATGACCTGCGGGAGAAGCTTTTCCAGGTCGTCATCCCTGTTGAGAACTGTCATCTCTGCGCGGGGAATCATGATG
>JAUVEG010000117.1 GCA_030594925.1 Gammaproteobacteria bacterium | reverse complement strand
ATGCAGGTGGTGGGCGCCCAGCCATACGTAGCCGAACATCAGCGCCCAAAAGTGGATCACCGAGAGGCGGTAGGAGTAGACGGGACGACCGGCCTGCTTGGGTACGAAATAGTACATGATGCCGAGGAAACCTGCGGTGAGATAGAACCCGACCGCGTTATGGCCCCACCACCACTGGATCATAGCGTCCTGAACCCCTGCAAACAGCGAGTAGGACTTGGTCAGACTAACAGGAACCGCAAGCGAATTGACCACGTGCAGATAGGTGATCATCACCATCATGCCGAGGAAGAACCAGTTTGACACATAGATATGTGAACTCTTGCGAATCACCATGGTCATGATGAAGTTGAACATGTAGACCAGCCACACGACGGCAATCGCCAGGTCGATGGGCCACTCCAGCTCCGCATACTCTTTGGACTGGTTAATACCCAGAGGCAGCGTGATGACAGCCGCAACGATAATCAGATTCCAGCCCCAGAAGACGAACCACGCCAGCTTGTCGCTCCACAGGCGTGTGCCGCAGGTGCGCTGTACACTGTAGTAGGAGGCCGCCATGAGGATACATCCGCCGAAGGCGAAGATCACGGCATTGGTGTGAAGAGGACGCAAACGCCCGAAGGTGATGTACGGGATATCAAAGTTCAAAAATGGCCAGGCCAGCTCAGAGGCGATATAGGTGCCTGCTGTAGTGCCTACCAAAAGGTAGACTGCCGCCATGACGGTGAACCAGCGCACAATTTTGAGATTGTACTTTTGCTCAGCTGAAGCGTCCATGGACCCTCCTGTTAGTTAAGGTATGGGATTGAAGTATTTTCTGGACTGTATAACTCCCGGACACGGAGTCAACAGCAGATGGGATTATACGCCCGTGGCCCCTTCATCCAAAAAAAACTTACAATTCGAGGAGAGCCTGCCGTTACGACACTATCTAATTGATATAACTATGTTTTTTATAATAGAAAAAAAATTTTAATGGATAGAATAATAATTTAAATGACTAGTTTTTTAAAATTAACTTGATTTGAGTCAAGTCAATCCACATAGGCATACGCCGTTTCACAATCACTCAGAAAGATCCTGATCGTCGAGCGGTTTCACCAGCTCCTCAAACTCCGATGGCCTGACATATTGAAACACCTCTTTGCCATCAGGGTTCACACCGATATCCAGCCCCTTCTCCGCATAGAGCCAGTGAATGATTCCGGATTTCTTCTCTCTTATCTTCTGCCGCGGCTCTCCAAAATGCCTGCGGATAATCTCCTCTTCGAGATCCGTTGCCGGCAGATAGGTGATCAATGAAATTTTCGCATCGGCCAGCATTTCCTTATCCGGCGTTGTCATATCCACCTTCCTGGCGCCACTGCCGAGCTTGCTGATCCTCAGTCCGCGATCAAAAATCTCCGCCGCCTGCTGCTGCCCGACATCCAGAGCCAGCACCAGATCGGCGCGCAGTCCGCTGAGAAAGAGCCGCTGAAAATAGGCCTCGATGGCATACTCCCCCTGCGGTGATAAAAACAGATTCATTTTGCCCTGCTCCTGAAAGGCCTCACGCGCATCGGCGAGGGTGCTCTCTCCCAGAGTCAGCCCGAAAACATGGCTCTCTCCCTGCACATCGACCTCGATCATCCACGGCAGCCTGGGATTCGGGTCTACCGTGCGTCCCCCCGGTGAGAGAATGGCGACAGCGATCGCCACCAGCGTAATCAATAGCAAACCAAATCCGATTTTTCGATCCATTTCACAAAACCCATAGCGTGCGGACAAAATTCAGGTGGTATTTTACACCTGATTCACATCCTGAAACGGAGTATGATACTCCCGCTGTTCCTACGAGATTGTGCAAATGGGAAATACACTCTGGTTTATCACCATCTTAAAAGAGAAACCCTGGATTGGGATGCTCATGGGCCTGGCCTTCATGGCAGTGATGTTTTTATCCAAAAACCTGATCGTCTACCTCTACATGAAAAACCAGGAGAAGAAAAAGGCGTTCGAAGAGGCTGAAAAACAGCAGAGTGATTAAACACCAATTACCAGAGCCTCTTGCAAAACTTTCAAAAGCTGTCATTTCGACTGAAAGGAGAAATCTTAAGTCATTGATAAATAAGATCTCTCACATCCGTTCGAGATGACAAATTTACGATTTACGAGTTTTGCAAAAGCCTCATCATTTTGACCGATAGCGAAGCTTGTCATTTATTTCGAGCATAGCAAGAAATCTTAAAGCCCGATTCATTCACGGCAGGTGACGCACAGCAAAATTATCGGTCTAATAATCCATATGACGCCACACGACTATCCATGAAATTCAACATCACTGACGAAGAGAGTCGCAAGGCCAAAATCCCGCACGAAATCTTTCTCACCAACCTGGTCGCCAACCACATCCTGTGGTTCATTGCCTCTCTGGGAATGCTCAAGGACACCCCCCAATTACTGGCAATGGTGCCGATCTTCTCCTTCGCATTCATCAGCTTCACGCTGTGGCGGGCGAAAAAGTCTAAAACAACCGATAGCTGGTTTGTCATGTGTCACTGGCAGATTGCCGCAACACGCAGCCACATTTTCATCATCATGCTGCTGTTTATGCTGTCAATCGCCCTCCTCGGATGGCTTGGCCATGTCTATTTTGACATGAAGGAGGTCGCCGTCTACGCCATCATCGGCGGTGTCGGAATCCTGCCGGTGATGGTGACCGTACTGGCGCTGATCATCATGGAATCCGACATACTGCACCAGGCAACATTGCACAAGGTTCCCAAAGGAACCGTGAAAAAACTTCGATCTCCGCAGATGCCTGAGGTTATCGAACAGCCTGCGGTTGTATAGCCCGTATAAAATCCCTTTCAATCCCCCCTAACCCCCCTTTTTCAAAGGGGGGAACTCGTTTAACGATTTGCAAATTGCTCCTCACCAGCCTCCTCCTTTGGAAAAGGGGGATTGAGGGGGATTTTCAAGGTGATGCGCAGAACAGAAGAAATTCACAAACCGTGAAAATTTCACATTCTTTCTATGAGTTGAGTGCTATATTTAAACGAATATCCGAGCAAAAACCATGCTCAAAAATAGGGTCAACCCTCTCAATGGAGATTTTATGAAACTTTCAACTCTGACGATTAGCCTCTTTTCATCTTTGGCTTTGTTTGCAACGAGTTCCATGGCGAACAGTGAAAATCAGAAAAACCCCCCGTTGGCATCACCGGGAGATGACACCAATTTCCTGAAACTTTCCACCGGTGAGAATCTCTCGAAACTGCGTGTGCGCGGCAGAGGGCTGAGCCTGACACGAGGTGGTGGCGGTTCTTTCTCTAAAAAACGTGAAGCATCTTTCTCGAAACTATACGATGAGGGAAAAAACACTGCGAAAGCCCCCTACCAGTGGGTGGTCATGAATCTGGATACAGGAAAAATCCTCGATCAGAGCAAGAGCGCAGACATGAAGATGTTCGGCGCATCGGTCTCCAAGATTTTTGTCGGCGCAGCATATGTGCACACACAAGAGGGGAAAGTTGACAAGAAACACCTGCAAAAACTTGCCAACATGCTGGTTGTCTCAAGTAATCCTGCCTGGCTGCAGTTGCAAAAGGATATCGGTAACGGCGACGCTAACAAGGGGCGCAAGGCGATCCATAAATTCACACAATCCATGGGTTACGAAAGAACGCGGGGCTTCCAGAACTACCTCAAAACCGAGAGCAATGAAGAGATTCACGGCAACGAGTTAACCGCAAAAGAGCTGGCTGCATTTCTTTATGACACCTACTGGCAGAAGTATGACGGCGCCGAGGTGATGTGGAAACTGATGCACACCCTGCGCACCGGCGGCAGCAAGGCAAACAAGTATCTGCCATCCAACCTCTATCTTGGCGGCAAGACGGGAACCTACAGCGGATCAACCGTGGATCCGGAGACAGGAGCGGAACATTTTGCCAATGGCAAAAAATACAGCGTCCAGGTGCGCCACCAGGTTGTGGTCTTCAACTACGAGGGAACCCAGTACGCACTCGCCCTGTTGACCAACAAGGCCTCCAATGAACATGTCGCCCTGCTTGCAGCGGGTCTTTTCAACAAGATCATCAAGAGAGAGCATATCTGATTGGTAATCATCATGGCCAAGAGGGCCGCTCCTACAGCACATACTCGTAGGAGCGGCCTTCTGGCCGCGATGTCATATCTGATTAACTGCGGGAAATTCAAAAGTTCATAGGATGTGCTGAGGCACGAAGCGCATCAGCGGCTCATCTGTCACTCCCCTCTTGTTGACTACTGACCTCCACATCGTCATCCGGCCGCCCATATTTTCTGGCCGTGTAGGTCAAGATCAATGCGGCAAAACTCAAAGCAACGATTGCAGCAGTAATACTGAGCAGCAGCCACAGGTGGAAGTTATCAGTCACTTTTTGCACATCAATCACCAGATGCCGTGACAGAGCCGTAATCGCAATATAGATCAGAAACTGCACCGGCAACCGATGCGTCTTGAAATAGATGCCAATCATGGCGCCGAGTTCAAGATAGATAAACAGCAACAGGATATCTTTCAACGAAGCATAGCCCGCCTGCATGATCTTCAGATACTCATGGGTCGCTGACCAGACTACCGTCGCGCCAATAACAAACAGCGCCAGATAGTGGAAGGTATCCACCATGATATCGCCAATCTTTTGAATCTTAGCGTTGTACTCACTCATCCTGAAAGGCTCTCATTTTCCTACTTCAATCTGATTGCTTCCAACTCCTGGGAGATTCCAGGTATATTACCGGACTCGGATAATACACCTAGAATCCTTGATTCACTAAAATGCTTGCAAATGAGTCAAGTTTTAAAAGAATCTCTCGCTAAGAGCGCAAAGGACGCAAAGGTTTTTCTTGGCGGTCTTGGCGTCTTTGCGAGAGAAAACATTTTTTCATGCTTTGTCAGTCTGAGACATGATCTCGCTGGATATGGGGCTAAGTGGCTGTCTAAAACTCGCCTGATGCGCCTGCCATCATGATCTCCAGCATCGACTGGTTGACTTTGATCGCCGTCTCCACAACCTTTTGATCGACCAGTTCGCTGTTGATCAGCATATCGAGGTTCAACATCATTAACACAGGTTTCTTCTCCTTATCCTCGACCAGCGCGATACGGCAAGGCATATAGCTGGCATAGATGGGGTTGCTCATGATCATGGTACGGGCATCCATGGGATCACAAAACTG
>JAUVEG010000032.1 GCA_030594925.1 Gammaproteobacteria bacterium | reverse complement strand
CAATAGGGAGCAAAATCACCCAGAGGATCGAAAATATTGCTCTATTTAGTGTGCACTTTCGTAATTTCTCCAAAAATCCGTACAGCTAATAACTGCGCAGGGCTGGAATCCGCTTTTCAGGGACGCGTGAATACATCCCTGGTCGCTTCCGGCATCCTGCCTCTGGCGACATTAATACATCCATATATGTCATAAACTCTGATAAAACATCCCTGTTTTATACAGCCCTGAAAAGCAAATCCCAACCCTGCTTTCCTGCACGGAGTTATTGAGATGTTACGAATTCTTAATGCTGCCTCGACTCCATATCCGCCCCCATCGCATCGGCATCCTGCACCACATCCACCACCCGGCACTCTTCACACATCAACAGACGATCACGCGCCCGCCGGCTCTGAAACATTGGATGCTGACCCAGTTTCTTCTGCATATTCTCAATCATTGAACGGCTTGCAAATGGCTTTCCGCAGGCGACGCAGCAGAACGGCTCCTCTTCATACAACAGCCGTGCTGTCGATCTCGCCTGCCTCTCAAACAACAGACGCGGCGAGATCCAGATCGCATCCTCCGGGCAGGTGCGGGTGCAGATTCCGCATTGCAGACAGTTGCTCTCGATGAAGTGAATTTGCGGTGCATCATGGCCACTCTGCAAAGCCTTTCCTGGACAGGCGCTGACGCAGGAGAGGCACAGGGTGCAACGCCCGGCATCAACTGTTGCCGCACCGAATGGCGCGCCTGCGGCAAGATCGATCATCGGCTTTTTATACTGCGACTGCGCGTAGAGATGATCAATCGCCATGAATACTGTCTGCCGCTTGCCGCCGGCGGCAGAAAATGTGGCGGCCTCGATCAGCGGCATCAAGACTTCAGCCTGCTGTTCCACACTGCTGAACGGTTGCAGTTGAATGGCATCGGGCGGATATCCCATGCCTTGCAGGATCTCCTGCGCAATTGCAATCTGCTGCTGCAGCGCTGTATGCACAGGTTCCGCCATCGAACCCCGATCAATCAACACGACTTTACCGGCTCCATAGGCCAATGCGGCAAGCCACACCTCCAGCCCTGTACCGGCCAGCTCCTCGACCACCATCGGCAGCAGATTATCTGCAAGCTGCTGCGTGACTTCATCACTGGATACCGCATCAAGCGGAGCCCCGTCCTGCTGCTCACTCTCTGCCATGAAAGCCAAAACCGGATGCTCACCGCCGGACTGCGTATAAACATGCAGCAGCGTGCGCACCTGATCAAGTGTATCCTGCATCGAAGGATAGGCGTAAGTCAGTGCCCCACCAGGGCAAACAGCCGTACATACGCCTCCCCCCTGACACAGATAAGGATCTACCTCTATCATCTCTTCAAGAGAGCTGATCGCCTGCGCCGGACAGGCGTCGATGCAGCGCGTACAGGCGGTGATGCCGGATCTTGCATGCGCGCAAATCGATGCATCATAATTAAAATATTTGGGTTTCTGGAAAGTTCCAACAAGGCTGGAGAGCGTTTCAACAGCCCTCTTTACATTATCTTCAGAGCCGTCACTGCAGATGTAACCCGGAGGTTTCATCGGCATCTCCAGCAACGCTTCAGTGCTGAGATCCCAGATCAGATCAACCTTGACGCTCTCCCTGTTGGGCTTGCCTGTTTCGCCCAGAAATATCGTAAAATTCCCCAGATACCCCTCTATTTCGAGGCTTCTTCCACCCACGGAGATCAAAGGCACGCCGGGCTCTTCTACACCACCGGTCAATATCACCTGGGGCTGCAGCACCCCGCTCAAGCGCGGAGCCAGTTCAATCGCCTGTTCATCGCCAATCACAGCGACACGGCCGCTGGATTGGTACTCCAGCAGGCTGGTAGGCTGGACTTTCAGTTTTTCAAGTGCGATCTGCGCCGCCTGTCTGGCGCGTCGGTTTTGCATCGATATGGTATTCAATTTACTCTCGCTCATGTTTCTGTTTTGATTTCGCTTTCATCTTCCACGGATGCCGTCTCCTCAAAGGGGCTGGATTCCCTGATGGAGGCATCCACACTCTGTTGCGCATCACCGGCAGGCATCTCTTCAACAACCGGCGCTTCTGCTTCAGCTACAGCCTGCTGCTGCAGTTTTTTCAACGCCTCCAGTTCAGCGCGATGACGCATCTCTGCGGTAATGACATCACCCAGTTTGGCAAACTTGGTGAAATCTTCATCATAGTCATCCAGACCGTCACAGATATTGAATTGCGAGCCGTGAAACAGTTTTCTCAGCGCCAGTTTGCGTAGTTCGTCGCTAACTTTCGGAGATAAAAAACCTGTGTAATCGGACTCTTCGGTTAACGATTCGAGCGGTGGCATCTCTTCATCGGTGAGAGGCTGCGACGCCTGATCTTCAGTTTCAGCCTCCATACTGGCCGCAGCCACAGAGTTGTCCTGCTCATTCTGCACCGTTCTCGACGCCTGTTTTCGCCGCGACCACCTGGAGAGACGACTCTCTGCTTCATGCGTTGCCTCTTCAGCCGCATGCTCTTCAACTGGATCAGCCTGCTTCATGGCGGCTCCCGGACTGTTTTTTCCAGTTGTCCAGCTTGCGCTTCCTTTTCTTCTGCGGCACATAGTGAGTGAGCACAAAAGCCTCGCTCCAGCGATAGAGTTCGGGTGGAATATCCACTGCATACACCTCCTGATCACCCTCCAGGTAGGCATGCGCCTCGTCAAAACTCAGTGTCACCAGGAATGGAACCGGTTGATTTTTCTCATCGATATCGGCAACCACATAACAACTCGGATGAGGCGCCATCAGGTTGTGGTAATAGCTCTCACACTCATCGATATGCAGCATGATACGGAAACCGGGATAGAGCAAGCGCCTGACATCCTTTTCACGGAAGATCTTCTGCACCTCATCCTCATGCGCATCAAATTGTACGCCAGCGGCCACCCCCACCGCACTCCACTCCTCATCGATCCAGGCGCTTTGGCTGCGCCTCGCCTCCATGATGACGCTGAGTTCAAAGTGATCAGGAGCGGCGGTATCACCTGGCAGGCTGGTTGTATTCATCGACTCTCCACTATCTGGTTAAGTGATTTTGATCATCTCTGAACTGATATACAGCAAATTACGTACCAATTCCCAATTAGCCATCACAATCAGAATGAGAGACTACATACCACAGAGAAGTGCGACATATCGACCCATACGCCACGCTTCCAACGGACAAAACACCCCGATTGCTCCAGGATCACCCAGAGAATAGCCGTTAAAGAACGCATCCCCACTGCGGTACAAAAATTGCTTGTAGGTTGAGGTAGGTTTTAGGTTTTAGGTTTGTAACTATTCAGCTTGTTGATATATTTTCCAGGTAAGTCACTGTTTTCGGGTGTGTCTGCTGGAAACGTAGGAGGCAGGGACGCCGACTCGAGCCTACATGGATGTATTCACGGCGTTTTCCGGAAGATATGCCTGGAAACAGTGACGAATTTGCAGGTACTGAATAGTTACTTAGGTTTTAACAAATCTTACTACAGAGCGGCAACAGGAACTCCTTCATGAATAGCATCCCTCCTCTCTATCAACCGGAAATGACCAATGCAGGGCTGCAGGCCACATCCGCTGTCACTGCAGTCGATGAGTTCGGAACAGTGAGAGACGGACATGTCGCCGCCGAACGCGCCTTGACCCTCTACATAGACAAGCGTGAGGTCGTCACCCTGATGTCTCTGGGAACTCATCCCGAACTGCTGATTTTGGGATGGCTGCGCAATCAGCGCCTGGTTTCCAATATAGAGTCCATCAAGGCGGTGCAAATCGACTGGGAGACGGATGCTGCCGTGGTCACCACTTTTGACGGTGTAGAGGGACTCGATGAGAAACTTGGCCGCAAGACCGTCACGACCGGATGTGGCCAGGGCACTGTTTTCGGCAGCCTCATGGACGACCTGGAGAAAATCAGGCTGCCTGCGATCACAGTTCGTCAATCACGCATCTACGCCATGTTGAAGAGCCTTTCTGACCACAATGCTGTCTATAAGCGCGCCGGTGCGGTGCATGGCTGCGCACTTTGTCAGGACGATCATATTCAACTTTTTGTCGAGGATGTGGGCAGGCACAATGCGGTGGACGCCATCGCCGGTCACATGTGGCTGAATCGAACATCAGGCCACGACAAATTTTTCTATACGACCGGCAGACTCACATCGGAAATGGTCATTAAAGTGGCGCAGATGGGCATACCGCTGCTGCTGTCCCGTTCCGGCGTCACCCGCATGGGGCTGGATCTTGCAAGCAAGGTTGGCGTAACACTGATCGCACGCGCCAAAGGACGGCACTTTCTAATCTATAATGGCGCTGAAAACGTCATCTTTGACGCCGTACCAAAGGCCGTTGGCGGGGCTGGATAATGTCAACAAGCATGCTCTCTCCACTGGAAAACTTCATGAGTGTGAAACAGGTTGCAGCCTACCTGCACCTGAATGAAAAAAAGATCTACACACTGGTCAATGATGGACAAATTCCAGCGACCAAAGTCACAGGAAAATGGATGTTTCCGCGCGAACTGGTTGATCGCTGGGTACTCGACTCGTCCCATGGCGGACTGCTGACTGACCGCCTGGTGATCGCCGGCAGCGACGACCCGCTGCTGTATCGCATTATCATGCAGTTTGCCAGGGACAGTGGCTCCCATGCACTGATCTGCTACACACCGACCGGCACCAGGCCCGGGCTCGACCTGCTGCAGGCCGGCCGCGTCGATGCCTGCGGCATTCACTGGGGTCCCGACAGGGAGAGTCATCTACGCCATCCCGCATTGCTGCAGCAATATGCGCAACACCGGCAGTGGGTTCTTATACGACTATTCCGCAGAGAGCAGGGAATCATGCTCAATGCACAGACATACGATGAAATCACGGATGCACCGCAACTGTTTGATCGCCGCTTTCGCTGGGCGCTTCGCCAGAATGGCGCAGGCGCACAACGCTTCCTCATGGAGATGCTCAGCCTTCACAACCTGAACGCCGATCAACTCAACTCAGAGCTCACCGCATTATCTGAACGGGATGCGGCTGCAGCCATCGCCATGAATATCGCTGATGCGGCACCCGGCGCACGCGCAGCCGCCAGGGAATTCGGACTAAAGTTTCTCCCTGCGGGGTGGGAGTCTTTTGATCTGGCCCTGCCCCGCAGCATCTGGTTTCGCCGGCTGTTCCAGGATCTGCTGTCACGCCTTAAATCGAAATCCTGCATGACACTGGCAGAGTCGTTGACAGGATACGATCTTGATCAATCAGGCGAACTGGTGTGGGGAGATGATTAAGGAAGCTCCGATCGAATCGCTGCGCGCTTCAATCAGAACTCCCATACAAGTTTTTCTATGGGGGAAGGGGCGTATATCAATGAGTTACAGTCCAACTCATGCTGGCCCTTCCCCCAAACCCCCATCCCTTCGCTTCATTCAGAGTTTCCTTGATTACTAATCACTGTTGGGCCCAGGCGTGAACCTTTCTTTCCAGAGTCTTGCGTGCTATGCCCAGGCGGCGTGCGGCTGCAGATTTATTTCCGCCTTCCATCTCCAGAACCTTGAGAATATGCTTTTTTTCAACACCGGCCAGCGCCACATCATCTTCCGGGGCATCTGCATCAGATAAAATGGTGAGTCCCCCTCCGATACACTGGCTTGGCTTGCTATTCAGCAGCAGACAGCGTTCAATGACATTTTTCAGCTCACGCACATTCCCGGGCCAATCATGAGAACGCAGATAATTCATCTCGGCATCACCAAGTTCTGGCGGCTCCACGCCCAGATCCCGGGCAATGGTGTGAACAAAATGCCTGGCTAAAATTGCAATATCACCCTCTATTTCACGCAGCGCCGGCATGCGGATCGAGAGCACGTTGAGTCGGAAATAGAGATCTGCGCGGAAATTTCCTGTCTTGACTTCAGCATCCAGATCACGATTGGTCGCAGCAACAATACGCACATTGACGGCAATTTCACGGTTTGAACCGACAGGGCGGATAGTGCGCTCCTCAAGAACCCGCAGCAGGTGCGCCTGCATCGGGAGCGGCATTTCACCGATTTCATCCAGAAAAAGGGTACCGCCATCGGCGTATGTAAAGAGCCCTTTTCTGAGCTGGTGGGCACCTGTGAATGCGCCTTTAACATGCCCAAAAAACTCGCTCTCGATCAACTCGGCGGATATGGCGCCGCAGTTAACTGGAACAAAAGCACCATTGCGCCCACTCCATTGGTGGATAGCGCGGGCGGCCAGCTCTTTTCCCGTACCTGACTCCCCCTCTATCATGACTGTTGACGGCATGGGCGCGACACGCCTGATGACCTCACCGACGCTTTTGATAAGATCTCCCTCACCCACAAATCCGGACTGCGCAAAAAGACCATCAACTCCGGCAGACGCAACCTGACTCTTGCTGCTGAGCTGTTCTCTCCCCATGCAACGCAGCACAGAGGCTGTCATCTGCTCCATGTCGAATGGCTTGGTGATGAGATCCGCCGCACCAACCCGAAGCGCAGCAACCGATGTCTCCACATCAGTGTCGGCCACCATGAAAATCACCGCTGTATCGCACCCCTGCTCCCGCAGTTCGCCTAGCCATTCAATCGCGCTTCTTCCTGGCAGTTGGATATCGGCAATAATCAGGTTGAAATGGCATCTGTGACGTAAAATTTCCGCTGCATCAGCATCTTCTGCAATCTCGATCAAACCACAATGCGTTTGCAGGCCAAGCTGCAACTGACGACCATGCTGTACATCAGAGTCAACAATCAATACAGACACCATCCGTGACGACACTTCACTGCGCGCAGCAGCAGTTGACTGTGGGATGTAGCTCTCTATTAACATCGTGTTTCGACCATGCCGACCCTTGATTGATGACAACTAACTTTAGCAGGAGCGAGACATTTTGTCTCAGCAACAAATGCTTTTATCGGGTCAAATTGATACAAATCATACCAAATATGGAAAAAAGAACCTCCTTACTGCTCCATGCAACTCCATTTTTTCTAAAACGTCACTCCTCAGCCATATCAGTACATGAAGTAGATTTCAGCACAGACAAAAAAACAGATTCTGTCAATCATCAAGATGGCATCAGACTTGCTTGTCAATATACATTGCTTTTCAACACCTTCAACTCATGTATCTGACCCTACACAGAAAACAGATAGAGGCGCTACTCATCAGCTTGCTGATCATGATCACGTTGCCTGCTGCTGCTGAGAATAACGGCATAACCAACCCCTTGATTCGACTGGCGACAACCACCAGCACAGAAAATTCAGGCCTGCTGAATCACCTGCTTCCCGTTTTCCACTCTGCCAGCGGATACAAGGTGCATGTCATTGCAGTAGGCACCGGCAAGGCGCTGCGCATGGCGCAGGACGGAGACGTTGACGTCGTGCTGGTGCACGCCCCGGAGGCGGAAGACGGGTTTGTCGATGCAGATTATGGAGATCATCGCCACGCTGTCATGTACAACGACTTTGTCGTGGTGGGGCCGGGCAATGACCCGGCGAAGATCCATGCTGTCGATGACATCCATGCTGCAATGGAAAGAATAGCTGCAGCAAAATCGCTCTTTATTTCACGCGGGGATGACTCCGGCACCCATAAAAAAGAGAACCAGTTGTGGAAAACCGCCGGTATCAAACCGGATAGCAGCTGGCACAGGGAGGCAGGACAGGGAATGGGGAAAGTTCTACAAATCGCAGCCGAACTTGATGCCTACACACTCACTGACCGCGGCACCTGGCTGGCTTACCGTGATAAATCCAGCCTTAAAATTCTTTTTGAAGGGGGTGCTGCGCTGCATAACCCTTACGGCATCATCGCTGTCAGCGCTAGCCGCTATCCTGACATCAATCATACGGGTGCACTGGCGCTGATCAAATGGATACGATCAAAGGAGGCTCAACAGCTGATTGGCGACTATCGTATTGATGAAACACGTCTGTTTACACCATCTGCGAATGGTGACCAGATAGCCGCCTCAAAAGAGTCAGCTGATAATTATCGTTAAGAGAGACGAGATATTATGGAGACACTTGGCAACACCACAGCAAATGCATTGTTTCTGCTCATCAGCGGAGATGCGGAGCTGTGGCAAATCGTTGCGATCTCATTCCAGGTTTCAGTAACAGCCATTCTGATCGCCACTCCCCCGGCTTTACTCACTGCATTTGTGCTTGCCTACGGAAGATTTCCGGGCCGCAGAATACTGATCTCGCTGTTCAGCACACTGCTCTCGATTCCAGCCGTAGTGATTGGTCTGACATTCTATCTGCTGCTCTCCCGCCAGGGCCCCCTGGGAGAGTGGCGACTGCTGTTCACTCAAACAGCGATGATACTGGGGCAGATCGCCCTCAGCTTTCCCATTCTGGTGGCAATGGGACACTCTGCCCTGCAGTCAGCTGATCGACGCGCCTGGGAAACTGCCCTGACGCTGGGAGCAAATCCCATGCGTGCCGTAACCACGGTGATGTGGGAAGTCCGCTTCGGCCTGCTCGCCGCCCTGCTCGCTGCATTTGGCCGCATCGTGGCAGAGGTGGGCGCATCCATGATGCTGGGCGGCAATATTCTCAACTACACGCGCAATATCCCGACAGCCATTGCACTGGAGACCAGCAAAGGCGAATTTGCCCAGGGGATCGCCCTTGGAATTGTACTACTGGCGCTTGCATTTACGCTCAACGCACTCTTTTATCACCTGCGGGGTGGAGGACAACCGGCATGAAACATACCCCTCTGAAGCTTCACTTCAACGACATTCACAAACGTTTTGGCAGACGCCCGGTACTCATCGGCGCCGACATTCAGCTTCTCGGCGGTGAATGTACTGTGCTGACAGGTCCGAATGGCGCAGGAAAAACAACCCTGCTGCGCATTCTGGCTGGTCTTGAAAAACCTGACCGGGGTTCGGTCGATATGGGACTCGGAGCGACACGCTGGCGGCGCTGCTACTCAGCCCTGCGCACCAGCATACTCTATCTGCACCAGCATCCCTATATGTTCGATGGCAGTGTCAGTCGCAACCTGGCGTATGCCATCTCCGACAAGCACAACCGCAGCCTCTGTCAGCAGCGCATCCTGGAAGCGCTGGAGTGGGCGGGCCTCACGGCGATTGCCGACAACCATGCCAGGA
>JAUVEG010000235.1 GCA_030594925.1 Gammaproteobacteria bacterium | reverse complement strand
ATATGAATTTTGCAGACAAAACACGCTATGTGGATTGAAATTGTCGCTATTCTGGCAGGCCTGATGCTGCTGGTGATTACCGCCGATCGCTTTATCGCCGGCGCAGCCGCCCTGGCGCAGAACCTTGGCGTTTCAACGCTGGTGATCGGTCTGACCATTGTTGGTTTCGGCACCTCTGCGCCCGAAATCCTGGTCTCGGGCATCGCTGCGTTCAGTGGTAATCCCGGGCTGGCGATCGGCAACGCCATCGGCTCCAACATCGCCAACATCGGCCTGATACTGGGGGTAACCGCTGTCATTGTTCCATTGACCATAGCCTCGAAGACCCTGCAGCGTGAATATCCGATCGTTGTCGGCGTCACCCTGCTCTCTTTTCTACTGATGATCGATGGAGAACTTGGATTCTACGACGGTTTGATCCTGCTGCTGTTGCTGTTTGTGGTGCTCTTCTACATGTGGAAAATCGCCTCAAGGGGCGCCGATGAGATTCTTGCGGCGGAAGTCGAGGCTGAGATGCCGGATGAAATGCCGACAAACAAAGCCGTCATGTGGCTGATCCTCGGCTTGATCGGACTGCTGATCGCATCAAAAACACTGGTCTGGGGAGCAGTTGGCATTGCAGAAGCGCTCGGCGTCAGTGATCTCATCATCGGCTTGACCATCGTTGCACTGGGCACCAGCCTTCCCGAACTTGCCGCAAGTATCACCAGCGCACTAAAGAACGAGCCCGACCTGGCGATTGGCAATGTGCTTGGCTCCAACCTCTATAACCTGCTGGCGGTGCTGTCGATTCCCGGTCTGGTTGCGCCCGGCGCCGTTGCGGCAGAGGTTTTAACCCGAGACATGCCAGTGATGGTGGCATTGACCCTGGCCATTGGAGGCATCGCCTGGTCGCTTAAAGGAACACACAGGATATCCCGTGTTGGCGGAATGCTGCTGTTGTTGGCCTATTTTGCTTACCAGGGCTGGATTATTACATCTGTAGTGCGTTAAGGGTCTGACTCGCAAGGGAGACAGATGCCAGGGAGAGTTTTACACAATCATGATAAAGCTGCAGATAACTGCAATGCTTTTTTAATCACTATTTCGGAATCTTCTGATTTACCATATCTCTTTGTTGAATCAGCAACTTACAAAAAGCCATAAAACGCATGGTTTTTTATGACTATGTGGCAAATTGAGTGCATCGACACCAGGCATCAAAGCTTTTCCACAAAGTTATCCACAGCTTGTAAAATCATCCAGCGACTCAAATATCAGTCATCAAGGATCGTTTCTGGTAGATTTCTTCCATGAACAATAGCATCATCATCAAGGTTGCCGTCGCAGCGCCTCTCTTCAGCCTGTTTGATTACCTGCCGGCTGAGACAACTTTGGCAACACAACTGCTTCCCGGCTGCCGCGTACGAGTTCCTTTTGGCCGCGGCAAGCGCATAGGCGTGATTTGGGAGATTTGTGATCACGACGACACCACTCCACCAGCCCATCGACTAAAAGTCATCGAGGAGATCCTCGATGCGATCCCATTGCTGGATGAAAAAGAGCGTCATTTTTTGAGCTGGTGCGCCGGCTATTACCACCATCCGATCGGCGAGGTCGTGAGCGCCGCACTGCCAACGCGCCTGAGGCAGTCAAAACAACCCTCTGCAACCCTTGAGCAGGGGTGGAGAGTGACCGGTAACAACCTCTCGCTGCACGATTTCAGGAGTGCGCCGGTACAGCAGCGCATCCTCCAAAGACTGCTTGATGCCAAACAGGGAATCTCAGACAAGCAACTCACAACTCTCGATGGAAATATCCGCCCGGCGCTCAAGCGACTACAGCAAAAGGGGGCTATCGAGCAGTGTGATATGGCTCCGGCGCCTCCCTCCTGCAGTGGCAAACGCGTGACGCTCTCGCAGGAGCAGCAACATGCGGTCGATGAGATTCATGCTGCGAGCGGCTTCAGCACCCTGCTGCTGGACGGTATTACCGGCTCGGGCAAGACCGAAGTCTATCTGCATGCGGCTGACCAGGTGATCTCCAGGGGCCATCAAGTCCTGGTTCTGGTTCCAGAAATCGCCCTGACACCGCAACTGCTGCGCCGCTTTCAGCGTGGAGTCGCAGGTATTGTCGCAATCTCCCACTCGGCTCTCGGCAGCGGCGATAGAGAACGCAGCTGGATGCAGGCGCAAAAGGGCGAAGTGGATCTGTTGATTGGCACCCGCTCCGCAATTTTCACCCCCATGCCCCGGCTTGGCCTGATCATCATCGATGAAGAGCATGACATCTCTTTCAAACAGCAGGAGGGATTTCGTTATTCTGCGCGCGACCTGGCGGTCATGAAAGCCAAGCAGCACAACATCCCGATTGTGCTCGGTTCGGCAACGCCCTCTCTTGAGACGCTGCATAACTCTTTGAAGGATCGCTATCAGTGGCTCAAACTGCGTCAGCGCCCGGGCAAGGCAAAACCGCCGCAGATCGGCCTGGTCGATATCCGCGCGCAACGGCTGCGCGCCGGAATCTGTTCCGATCTGATCAAATCCATCCGCGAAGAGGTCGACAAGGATCACCAGGTGATCCTGTTCCTCAATCGCCGCGGCTATGCGCCCCAGCTCACCTGCCACGCCTGCGGATGGATTGCAGAGTGCAGAGATTGCGACGCGCGCATGACCTGGCATCAGAAATTGCAGCGGCTATGGTGCCATCACTGTGGCTATCAGCATGCAAAACCAGAGAGATGCCCGGACTGCGGCGCCACGGATAGCATGATCTATCAGGGTCAGGGAACAGAGCGCGTGGAAGAGTATCTCGGCGAGGTATTCCCCGACATCCAGGTGATCCGGATCGATCGCGACTCCACCCGCCGCAAAGGCTCTCTTGAAAAGGCGCTGCATCAGGTCAATGAGAGCGACGCCTGCATCCTGGTCGGCACGCAGATGCTGGCGAAGGGACATGATTTTCCACGCGTCACGCTGGTCGGTATTCTCAATGCCGACCAGGGATTATTGAATCCCGATTTCCGTGCGCCCGAACGCACGGCGCAACTGCTTCTTCAGGTATCCGGGCGCGCAGGCCGTGCTGATAAACCAGGCAAGGTGTTGATTCAAACACGCCATCCCCGGGATCCATTGCTGCAGACGCTGCTACACAAAGGCTACGAGGCTTTTTCACGCGAAGAGTTAACACAACGCCAACACGCCCAACTGCCGCCCTTTGCACACCAGGCTTTGATCCGCGCCGAGGGGATCGACTCCAAAAAGGTTCAGGAATTTCTACAATTTTCCATATCTCAGGCGCCGCAGCTACTCCCCCATATTGAATTGTGGGGTCCAACGCCTGCGCTGATCGAGCGTAAGGCCGGGGTTTATCGCTGGCATCTGCTGTTACA
>JAUVEG010000092.1 GCA_030594925.1 Gammaproteobacteria bacterium | reverse complement strand
TGGCACATCCATGTGCGGCAGATGCAATATTTTGTCTACGCCATACATGGATGTATCAGTGTCGCGTGAGGCAGGATGCCGGAAGCGACCATGGATGTATTCACGACGTTTTCTTGTGGGTATACCCGGTAGCAGTGACGGTCCCGAATGCGTGCATGGAATCCCTCAATTGAATTCCTCTCAGTATTAAATCCCCTCAGTATTAAATCCCCCTCAATCCCCCTTTGATAAAGGGGGAGGTTATATGTGTGCCTTTGATGACGGGGGTGGAGAAGTTGGGCTGTCGCAGGATTATCTACACGCCCAGGGGCTCTCTTTGCATAGCTGGTCTAGGCTTTGCTGCGCATTGTCGTTACTTTGCCTGGCCGACTCCATCCAGTATTTGAATGCCATGATCTTGTTCTGCTTCACACCCTGGCCCTTGACAAATATCAGGCCGAGATTGTACTGCGCCTTGGCGTCTCCCTGGTCCGCGGCTTTCTGATACCAGTGCGCCGCCTTTGAAAAATCCTGCGCGACCCCCCTGCCCTGGTAATAGAGCGTGGCCAGGTTGTATTGCGCGGGCGCATAATTCAGCTCGGACGCCTTTGCATACCAGGAGAGGGCCTTGCCGGGATCCTGCTCTACCCCCTGCCCTGCCTCATAGAGGATGCCGAGATTATACTGCGCCTGCATGTCGCCCAGGTTTGCCCCTTTTTCATACCAGTAGGCCGCCTCTTTGTAACGCTTCTCACCGAGGTCTCCCTTATAGTAGATGGTTGCGATGTTGTAGATGGCGTTGACATGATCCTGTTGTGCAGCCTTTTCATACCACTCCAGGGCCTTCTCATAACTCTGATCGAAACCTTTCCCATGCTCATGCATGTAGCCAAGATTGTAGAGGCCGCCGGGGTCCTCCTTTTCCGCCGCCCTGGTATACCAGTAGATCGCTTTTTCGTAATCCTGCTTTATGCCCTTGCCATGCTCATACATCGACCCCAAAGCGACCTGGGCCTCGAGGTCCCCCTTGTGCCCCGCCGCCTTGAGGATCTTTTGTGCTTTTTCATGTTGGCCGGCGCGATAGGCATCATCGGCTTTTTTCAGCGCATCAGACGCCTGCACGGAAACTGGCAGCAGGAGCAGGAGCGCCCATATGATGTTCTTCATGCAATATCCCCATTGTAGATGGTGTAAAAAAACGTGAAGAGAGAGCCGCCGCCCCTGACACTGGCAAGGGATTTTACTGCATCTGTTCGATGGTGTAATTAAAAAACCGGCATAATCCGCGTGGGAAGGTGCTCCTGCGGTGTGTGTATTCCAGACGCCGGAGGAAATCCCCTAAATCCCCCTCAATCCCCCTTTGTTAAAGGGGGAAGCTTGGTGACCTCAGTCCGCCTTTGTTAAAGGGGGAGGCTTGTTAACCTAAAACCTTCCTAAACCTAAAAAACCGGCAACAGCCGGTTTTTTGTCGTGTGCGAAGTGAGCTGATCAAGCAGTCTCTGCTTCGTCGAATATCTCATCTTCGACTTCAGGGATGGGACGGTCGACCAGCTCTACCCATGCCATGGGGGCCTTGTCGCCTTCACGGTATCCGGCTTTGAGAATACGCATGTAGCCGCCGTTGCGCTCCTCGTATCTTGGTCCGATCTCAGTGAACAGCTTTGCGACGACGGCGTTGTCACGCAGGCGGCTGAATGCGAGGCGGCGATTTGCAACGTTGTCGACTTTTGCCCTGGTGATCAGCGGCTCGACAACGCGGCGCAGCTCTTTGGCTTTTGGCAGTGTGGTTTTGATCAACTCATGTTCAAACAGTGAACACGCCATATTCTTGAACATGGCTTTACGGTGACTGCTGTTGCGGTTGAGTTTGCGACCGGATTTGCGATGACGCATGATAATAATTCCTGATATCTATTCTTGTTAACTAGTAATTCTTGAATGATCTAACGTCTCTACAAATGAATCAAACTTGATCAATGACTCTCGCAAAGACGCCAAGCACGCCAAGAAAAACCCTTTGCGTCTCTGCGCCTTTGCGAGAGACTAATAAATTCTTTATCGCTTGTCAGCGTCAGTCTGTGACTCAGTCTCGCTAGCCGTTGACGGCATCATCAAGCGATTCGGGGGGCCAGTTCTCGAGTTTCATTCCGAGTGACAAACCACGCTCGGCAAGCACATCCTTGATCTCGTTCAGGGATTTCTTGCCAAGGTTAGGCGTTTTCAGCAGTTCAACCTCGGTGCGCTGCACCAGGTCACCGATAAACATGATGTTTTCGGCCTTGAGGCAGTTTGCGGAGCGTACCGTCAGTTCAAGATCATCAACCGGGCTCAGCAGGGTTGGATCGAACTCCGGCTCCTCTTCAGTATCTTCCTCGATATCAGGCGCTACTGTCACATCAAGCAGAACAAAGGCGGTGAGTTGATCCTGAAGAATGGTTGCGGCCATGCGCACAGACTCATCAGGATCGACTGTGCCGTCAGTCTCTATGTCAATGATCAACTTATCCAGGTCTGTACGCTGCTCAACACGCGCAGCTTCGACCGTATAGGCGACACGGCGCACAGGTGAGAAGGTCGCATCGAGTTTAAGCCAGCCGACAAGATTCGAATCTTCATCTTCTTCACGGTTGGCGGCAGGCTCATAGCCACGCCCTTTTCTGACCTTCATGGAGATATCGAGTTCAACATCCTTGGTCAGCGTCGCAATGAGATGATCAGGATTAGCAATCTCAACGTCATGATCGAGTTGAATATCTGCAGCGGTAACGACACAGGGCCCGCTCTTTTTGAGATGCAGAACAGCGTCTTCACGCTCGTGCAGAACAAGTGCAAGTTCCTTGAGGTTCAGAAGGATGTCAAGCGCATCCTCCTGAACGCCATCGATACCGCTGTATTCGTGCAGGACGCCCTCGATCATGACATCGGTAATAGCGCTGCCTTTCATTGAAGAGAGCAGAATACGACGCAGCGCATTGCCGAGTGTATGCCCGAAACCACGTTCAAATGGCTCAAGTATCACTTTGGTATGTGTATCGCTGATCTTGTCAACGTTAACAATACGTGGTTTTAGAAAATCCGAGATAGATTCCGTCATGGATACGCCTCAAAAGGTGTCTTAGTGTGCCTTACTTGGAGTAGAGTTCTACGATCAACTGTTCGTTGATGTCAGCAGGCAGATCTGTGCGTTCAGGGATGCGCTTGAAGACGCCTGACATCCCTTTCACATCGACCTCGAGCCATTCAGGAAATTCATACTGCTCGGCGATGGCGAGTGAACTCTGGATACGCTCCTGTTTACGGGACTTTTCACGCACCGAGACCACATCTTCAGCGGAGACCTGGTAAGAGGCGATATTGACGACCGAACCATTGACTTCGATCGCCTTGTGGCTGACCAGCTGACGCGCTTCCGACCGTGTCGAGCCGTAGCCCATGCGGTAGACGACATTATCCAGGCGGCGTTCCAGCAGTTGCAACAGGTTATCACCTGTCGCGCCCTTGGTTTTCGCGGCTTTTTTGTAGTAGTTGCGGAACTGCTTCTCCAGCACGCAGTAGATACGGCGAACTTTCTGTTTTTCGCGCAGCTGCACTCCATAGTCGGAGAGTCTGCGGCGGCGTTCGCTGGTTTGACCGGGAACTTTCTCCATGTTGCACTTTGAGTCAAGTGCGCGTACGCGGCTCTTGAGCCCCAGGTCAGTGCCTTCACGACGACTGAGTTTACATTTTGGTCCTATATATCTAGCCATGTTCGATTCCTGTTACACGCGGCGCTTTTTAGGCGGACGACATCCATTATGCGGGATAGGCGTTACATCAGAGATGCTGGTGATCTTGAGGCCGGAATTATTCAGTGCGCGAACGGCGGAGTCACGTCCGGGACCTGGTCCCTTGATATTGACATCGATGCTCTTCATGCCGAACTCCTTTGCCATCTGGCCACATTTTTCAGCGGCAACCTGCGCGGCAAAAGGGGTACTCTTGCGTGAGCCACGGAAGCCTGAGCCGCCGGCGGTAGTCCAGCAGAGAGCATTGCCCTGACGGTCGGAGATCATGATGATGGTGTTATTAAAAGAGGCATGCACATGTGCGATGCCATCTGTAACGACCTTCTTGACCTTTTTCTTTGTGCGTGTAGGTTTCGCCATTTAATCTAACCTGAATATCGCATTAGCGCTTGATTGGGCGACGCGGTCCCTTGCGGGTGCGTGCATTCGTTTTTGTACGTTGTCCACGCACGGGGAGACCACGCCGGTGGCGGATGCCACGGTTGCAGCCAAGATCCATCAGGCGTTTGATGCTCATGGATATTTCACGACGCAAATCACCTTCGACGTTATGCTTCGCAACTTCAGTGCGCAGCGCATCGATCTGGTCATCACCAAGCTGCTGAATCATCTGATCCGGTGCAACGCCTGCGGCTTTGCAGATCGCCATCGCCTTGGTACGACCAATGCCGTAGATTGCAGTCAATGAAATGACTGCGTGTTTTCTGTCCGGTATGTTGACACCAGCAATACGGGCCATCAGTTAAGCTCCTGAACTCAGTTATATCCGCGACACGGGGAAAACCCGTAATCATATAGCGGAATCGTTATGAAATCAACCCTGGCGTTGCTTATGTCGTGGATCCTTACAGATCACACGCACAACGCCTTTGCGTTTTACGATCTTGCAGTTGCGACAAATCTTCTTCACGGAAGCACGCACTTTCATAATAGTTTCTCCAGATATCGATGTTAGTGAATACGACCAGCACCACCAACACCGCTAAAATTTGCTTTTTTCATGAGGCTGTCATACTGATGCGACATCAGATGCGCCTGCAGCTGCGCCATAAAATCCATGACCACGACGACGATGATGAGCAGCGAAGTTCCACCGAAGTAGAACGGAATATTCCACTGGAATTGCAGCAGATCAGGCAATAACGCGACCAGCGTAATATACATTGCACCAACCAGTGTCAGGCGGGACAAAACACCATCGATATAGGTCGCGGTCTGCTTTCCCGGACGAATCCCCGGTATGAATGCGCCCGAGCGCTTCAGGTTGTCCGCAGTCTCACGCGAGTTGAAGACGATCGCCGTATAAAAGAAGCAGAAAAAGATAATTGCCGCTGCAAAGAAAACCGTATAGAGGGGCTCTCCTCGCGAGAGTTTGCCTGTCAGGTCCTGCAGCCAGCGCATATTTTCGCCGCTGCCGGCCATCTGCCCGATCGTCGCCGGAAACAGGATGATACTGGATGCAAAGATCGGCGGAATAACGCCGGACATATTCAACTTCAGCGGCAGAAAACTGCTCTGCGCCGCGTAGATCTTGCGCCCCTGCTGGCGTTTGGCATAATTGATCTTGATGCGCCGCTGTCCACGTTCGACAAAGACCACAAAACCAACCACACCGATCAGCGCAATCAGCAGAATAACAACAAAAATCGCATTCATCTCGCCGCTGCTGACCTGCTGGAAGACAGCGCCCGCGGCCGATGGCAATCCTGCGACGATACCGGCAAATATAATCATCGAGATGCCGTTGCCGAGACCTCGCTCGGTGATCTGCTCACCAAGCCACATGAGGAACATGGTGCCGCTCACCAGGGCTACGCTTGCGACCATCACAAAGCCCCATCCCTGGTTGATGACCACGCTGGAACCGGCGACTGTCTGTCCCTGCAGGGCAATCGCGATGCCGATCGACTGGAATATCCCCAGTACGACAGTTCCGTAGCGCGTATATTGTGTAATTTTGCGGCGTCCTGACTCACCCTCCTTCTTCAGCTGCTCAAGTGTTGGTATGACAGCTGTCATCAACTGCATGATAATGGATGCAGAGATGTATGGCATGATGCCAAGAGCAAACAGACTTGCGCGCTCGAGCGCACCACCGGAGAACATGTTGAACATATCCAGGATGGTGCCGGACTGCTGCTGAAACAGCGCCGCCAGTGCTGCAGGATTGACTCCGGGCACGGGTACGAATGTGCCGATACGAAAGACAATCAGAGC